>NZ_LWGA01000698.1:0-1168 GCF_001635235.1 Oleiphilus sp. HI0117
CTGTAACGATCGCCTTCATCTATCACTATTCGCCATAAGAAAGAGCTCAATGGCATAGGTGTACTGATGGTAGATACGACTTTGCTTGTTCCTTTCTGATTGAGCCAAGCGGTGGCAATTTTCTCTTCCGCGATATGTTTTGCAAAGACGCCCCAGCATAGGTATAGCGATGAAATAGCGAAAGCTGAGGTGGTGATCATGGTGGCTTTCTTTGAAATCCAAGTATTCCTGTAGGCGAGAAACAGCGCAAGTAAAAGCGGCAGCGTATAGAATGGGTCGATAATAAATACGCTTGATAAGCCAAAGGGGTGCTCTGTTAGCGGCCAGAACAATTGAGTGCCATATACGGTGCAGGCGTCGAGTAGGGAGTGAGTCCAAAAAATCGCGAGAATCGCAATGAACCATTGCTTGGATATTGGACGATAGCTTGGGCGAAAGTGCAGTATTAACCATGTTAGTAGGGGCGCCACAGCGATCTGGATAATCAGACTGTGGCTAAAGCTTCTATGATAGGTAAAGTCTTCAACTTGGCCCCCAAAAGGAATAAGTACGTCAAGGTCTGGCAAAGTCCCCAGAATTGCCCCGATAATTGGAGCTGTACGGCCGATATGTTTACCTAATAATGTATGGCCAACAGTGGCGCCTAGTGCTGCTTGGGTTAGTGAGTCCATGTTTGTCTTCTTTCACATCTATATATCTTACTTATCTACTGTTTACGACTCCCATGATACACCTAGATGACCAAATATAGATCACATAATATGTGATCCAAATACTAAACATTGACGTAATACCTAGTGTTGTTCCTAAAAACTGTTGATGAGAGATTGGTGACACTATGGCTAGGTTAATAGAATCCAAAGAAACCCTTGATGCAATTAGAGTTAAGGCGCTATCTAACGCTAAGGAACTCGGTACTTATAACACGCGTTCTTCCTTTCAGTTAGGACGGAAAGTTTTAACTTTCTCAGAATTGTGCCACCGCTCACCTCGCAGGCTTTTTTAGTCTGTTAGCACCATTGCGTTGCATCTTCAATTCTGCAAGTAATCATTGCACTTTGCTTGGGCGTGACTCTTCCTTGTCGCACTTTAAATAGCACTCCCCTGTATTTCTGTTTCTTACGTACATCTTGTTACATATTAATTTTCTTAATGAAAACAATTGATT
>NZ_LWGA01000699.1:0-2013 GCF_001635235.1 Oleiphilus sp. HI0117
GTATGGCAGCGCAGTTGCTTGCTTGGGCAGCTAACTGAAAACCAAAACAAGATGCAAATACAGGGGTTTCATTTTCGACACACTGTAAAAGCAAGCGTTCAGCGTGAGGCACGAAAGTATATGTTTCAGGCTCCAAGACATTTGCCTCACTGGCTCCACCTACAAATAGTGCATCGTAGCCCTGCGCTACATCTCTCGCAAAGTCTGGCTGATCGAAAACGTTTAATACATCAAATTGGGTGACATCAAGCTTACTGTATCGAGCAAAGCTTTCTAATTCTTCCTGCTTAACTTGCTCGGTTTCCCTGATTTGTAATAATAATATTTTAAGGTCTGATCGTTCTTTGCTGGGCATAGGTACTTTCTTAATCCATGTTTTTTGACATACACCACTTTAGCAAAAACAACGAACAACTGTAAGAATTAGCAAATACAATCAAAACCTTGCAAACTAACTGTCATCTAAAAGGTTTATTATTGAGGAAGAACTTTTCTCACTAACATTTTTGATATTTCTAGAGGCTTTCTGATGAAGCACTTGTATCTCTTACGCCACGCTAAGTCCAGTTGCTCTAAGCCTTCTCTTTCGGATTTAGACAGACCACTGAACAAGCGAGGATTACGTCAGATAGCTATCATGTCTCCTATTCTTGAAGCTGACGGCGCATTACAAGCAAACATCTACTCCAGCAATGCAGAACGTGCACGGCAAACTATTCAGGCAACCCTTACATGCGCTAACTCATTCACTGAAGTCAAAACTGACAAAGATCTATACACGTTTAGCAGGAAGAAATTACTAAAATGGCTGCATAAGCTCGGCGATGATGAGAATCAAGTATTGATCGTTGGCCACAACCCTGCTTTTGAGGAACTTCTAGAGTTTCTTTTAAAGACACCCATAAAGAGTTTATCTACCTGCAGCTATGTTCATTTAGAACTTGATACGCCAAGCTGGGCTGCCTTGTCTCCTCTTCAGGCGAAAGTACGACGCTTAATTACGCCCACCTCGGCAAGCTATAATGAGTATATGCGTAAAGTAAACAAAGCAGCTCACGATGCTGAAAGCGATCAAAATCAAATCCAGACAAATTTACTCAAACTTCACAAAATGTCCTTGGGTTTATTGCCTGGCTGTCTTGCAGATATAGATTCCGAATTTGTTCATCAATACAGAGTTTGTCTAAGAAAAACCTGGTCAATTGCTAGCATGATTTACACCTTAACAAAAGACAAAACGCTTGATCAGCACCTACGGAACTTAAAACAGCACGCAATGCTCACTGGCGAGCTGAGAGATTTAGACGTATTTCTAAACTACCTTTCAGTCATTTCTGGTGAAGAGCAAGGCACATACGGTGAGGGACTTTCTCAACTATACCAAGACCTCGAAAAAATACGTCACGAGAAGCTGTTAGCATTCTGTGAATTCGCCAATAGTGAACGTTTTCTTCGAGACAACAAACAATGGAAGCAGTTTCTTAGATCTAGTGAATTTGAACAGCTGTGTGGAAAAACTAATGATGACAAGCTTACTGACAAACAAATTGAGCTATCAGACAATATCAGTCGACTTATGGATAATTTAACCTCAAGCAATCAAGATGACGACCTTCACCATATCCGTAAGCTAATTAAGAAAAGCCGCTACCTCTCTGAGCTTACTGGCTCCAAAACAAGCTCAGCCAAACAATCTTACAAAGCCCACCAAGCGCTCTTTGGGCGTTTCCAGGACTTATGCGTACAGTGTGAAATGTTAGGTAGGTATATTGAGCTACAGACTAAGAATGAAAATAAACAAGTGAAGACTTCTGCCAAAAAACTATTGAAGCACCTGCAACAACAAAAGACTGATCAAAAAGAAGTAATTTGTAAGCGAGAGCCTCATCTCTAAACTATTGGCGGATCAGTTTTTGTATAGCAATAGATATAAAACAATTTCTCATCAAAATTCCCTGCGACTTTACGTTGTATGGACTAAACTAAATTCCTGTTAATCCACTATTTTATGAG
>NZ_LWGA01000700.1:0-2860 GCF_001635235.1 Oleiphilus sp. HI0117
TGAGCTTATATAAGTCAAGAACAGTCTGTTGGGTAATAAGTGTGTGCGATAATCGTATACTAAGTTATTGATAAATAAACAAATCTGTTGACTTGTTTTTTTTGTTAAGTAGTATTTGAACCGTCAAACATAATAAAAACAATAAAGGTGACACATATGCGTATCCATTCTAAAGAGTGGCTAGGTGACGATGCTGAATTGCAGTCTCGCCAAAGTCAGATTATTCATAAATTTCAAACTACACATCTAGTAGCTAGACTCTCTCATCAGATTGAGCTGGAGGGTTATCATGAATAACTCTGACTATAATTCCGACTTTATCTCTGTTGAAGATTTAGCTGAGATCATTGCTGTTCAGATAGCTCACGAAATAATTAAGGATCAGAGTGAAGCGGAGGCTGGTCTATGAGAGCTGCTATTTATACTCGCTACTCTAGCGATAAGCAAAACCCAACTTCATTAGCTGATCAAGAGCGTATTTGTAAGAAATGGATGAATGAAAATGGTCTTGAGCTCACTAGAAACTATCAAGATGGTGAATGCCGTGGGTCCGTTCCAACTCAATACCGACTTGCCGCAGGTCAATTGATTCAAGATGCAAAATCAGGCTGCTTTGACGTGATAGTTATTGAAGCGTTGGATCGTTTCACTAGAAACCTTGCCGACCAGGAAAAAACAATCAATAAATTGGAATTGCTCGGTATTCGAGTGATAGCTGTCAATGAAGGTTATGATACCGAGGATTCTGGTCGATATATTAAGCGAGTAATGCATGGTGCAATGAGCGAGCAGTATTTGCGTGATTTAGGTAAGAAAACACATCGAGGAATGTCAGGTCAGGTCGCAAGAGGGTTTTCTGTTGGTGCAGCGCCATTTGGGTATCGGAATATTAGAACCGAACATGGTTCGAATACTGAGATTAATCCAGAAGCTGCTAAATGGGTGATATGGATATTCAAAGAGTTTGCCAGCGGTCGCTCCTGCCAGAGTATTGTGTATGAGTTGAATGAGATGAAGATTAAGAGCCCAAGGGGGAGTAGTTGGAGTGCTTCTGCTTTGTATGGTAGCCCTAAGAAGGGTTCAGGTATATTGAATAATGAGCGTTACCGAGGACGATATATATGGAATAGAGCTCAGTGGCGCTTGGATTATGATACCGGAAAGAAGGTTCGTATAGAGAGACCGGAATCAGAGTGGAGCGTTAATGAGCGAGAGGATTTACGCATCGTCTCTGACGAATTATGGGCGAAAGTTAGGCTTCGATTTAAAGAATCACGATATAAATGCGGAATAAAAGGTAAAGGTGGTCGTGTTCGATCGTTGTTGGGTGGTCTAATGACGTGCGGTAAGTGTGGTGGTTCAGTTGTGGCCGTTGGTTCCCATTCATATGGATGTTCAAGCCGTATGAACAGAGGCTCTTCAATATGTGACGGTGTAAATGTGAGCAGAAAGAAGGCCGAACGGAATTTATTGTCAGATTTTAAAAGGGGCTTGCTGAGTGATGAATTAATAAACTTGGTTTATGACAAAACAACCAAGGAGATTCATAAGAGTTTAAATAATCAAGGATCAGACAGAGCTAGCTTGTCAAAAAGGCTTGAGGAAATAAATAAGAAGATTGATAGGTATGTCGAAGCAATTGGAAAGATGGGAAGTTCTGATTCTTTGCTTGCTCAACTAGAGTCTGTTGAAACTGAGAAGTCTCAAATTAAAGCAGAACTATCTCAAGAGCAGAAAGACATAGAGCTTCCTAAATACAAAGAAGTGAAAAGGCTCTATGAGAATAAGGTTAATGGTTTGCCGCACTCAATGGAAAAGGATATTAGCAAAGTGAGGCGCTGCTTAATGGGCTTTTTGGGTGAGATTGAAATAAATAAGGTGGGAACCGAAATTTACGCGACGTCTAAATCAAATCGCTATGAATCTTATAGATTGAACTGAATCGATTGATTTTCAATGTATTAGCCTAGCGCTGTCACGCCCTAGGCTAATATAAGGACTATTCGCTAAAAGTTGAATCTTGATCTAGTTATGCGCCAAATGAACTCATAGAAAGACTCGCTACCATACCCAGCTAAAAATCTTATGGAAGAGAAAATGCCATTCACCACCAACATGAAAATTGATAGCACAACTAGAAAGAACACTCCGAAAACAACTCCTCCCAAGAAATTGATTTGAGTCATTTCCCATGCTGTAGATAGCGTAGTTATCAATCCAGGGTGAACTATCTTGATGTTTACGGCTACTGGAACTAAGAAGCATGCTGCACATAGGCATATAAAAGCGGCAATTTGTTTAGCCACAGGAACAGAGCCAGATACACCTTCGTCCCTGTATGCATTGAGTAGTTGCCAGTTTTCGAAATCTATCCTTACATTACACAAACGAATTTGATCATCTATTGATGATTCACTTTGCTTGTCTGTTGAATAGCGTGCGTAGACAACCACTTTCATTGAACTGCCCCTTATTCTTGTAGGTATTTAAGAAAATACTCTAGCACAGTATCTATTCTTTAGGTGTTTGTGGAGATAATCCACCTTGAATATTAGAAAGTCAGCCCCAAACAACCTTTATATATAAGGTCTAATCAACAAAAAGGGAATAACATGAAATTAACTGAAAAACATAAACAAATTGCCGCTTTTATATGCCTATGTGCAGCATGCTTCTTAGTTCCAGTAGCCGTAAACATCAAGATAGTTCACCCTGGATTGATAACTACGCTATCTACAGCATGGAAATGACTCAAATCAATTTCTTGGGAGGAGTTGTTTTCGGAGTGTTCTTTCTAGTTGTGCTATCAATTTTCATGTTGGTGGTGAATGGCATTTTCTCTTCCATAAGATTTTTAGCT
>NZ_LWGA01000701.1:0-12723 GCF_001635235.1 Oleiphilus sp. HI0117
TCAGTGTCGTGAGTCAAAAGAAATATTTGAATATACGCTATCTGATTTGATTTTTTGTCTACACTTAGGAGTATTAAATTTAGGAACAGTGAAGTAAGTGTTTTATGAGTGAGTTGCAAAGACAAATTCAGCTAGCCAAATACTATCGCAATCTGCGCTTTTTGGTTGTCGATGATTTCGAAAACTTTCGTCTTTCAATACGCCAAATGATCAGAGCGTTTGGGGTTGAGAGTATCGAGGTAGCGGGGAATGGTGAAGACGCCGTTGCTCGTTGTGAGCATGAAGAGTTTGATATTATTTTGTGCGACTATAACCTAGGCCCCGGAAAGAGCGGGCAACAGGTTCTGGAAGAACTTCGTCACAATAAAATTCTTAAGCATACAGGCATATTCATACTCATCACGGCAGAAACTTCTAAAGATATGGTCATGGGAGCGCTTGAATACTTGCCTGATGGCTACATCACAAAGCCTATTACAAAAGCCGTTTTACAAAAACGTTTGGATGCAATGATCGAGCAGCGTGAGGTATTGAAACCTGTTAATGAGGCGATTGATGCTGAAAACCTCCCCAAAGCGATCGAACTAATCAATAAAGAGGTTCGCTACGAAACTAAATATATCACCTGGTGTATGCGCAAGCTTGCTAGTCTTTATTTTCAGATGGGTGAGAACGAACGCGCAGCGAAGATATATCGTGACGTGTTATCGACACGTGATATTGGTTGGGCAAGGCTTGGTTTAAGCAAGGTGCAAGTTGCTTTGGGCGACTATGAAGGCGCTATCAAGGGGCTTCAAGGCTTATTAGCAGGTAACCCGAACTTAATTGAAGCCTATGATACCTTGGCCGAAGCGCAACTAAAGCATGGGAAGGCCCGCGATGCGCAAAAAACTTTGGCAAAGGCTGTTGATATTTCACCGCATGCTATTCTGCGTCAGCAGAAACTTGCTGAAGTTTGCTCTAAAAATAAAGATGTTGAAGGCGCTGCGGATGCTTTTTGTCAAAGTGTAAAGTTGGGGCACAATTCTGTACACGAGTCTTCTGAAAATTATTTAAGTTTAGGTCGCTGCCTTTCTGATTTGGCTGAAGGTGATACGTCGGATAATGGTAAAAAACAGGCAAAAGAAGCTGTTCATATTCTAGGGCGTGCTAGTAAGAAATTTAAGGATGATGTCAATGTTCAGGCTAGTGCATTATTGATCGAGGCCCGTGTTCACAAAGGGCAGGGTGATGACAAAAAGTCTCAGGCTGCACTGGATAAAGCCCAGGAAACAATGGATGTATCGAGCGCCTCAGCTGAAACAACCTTGGAGTTTGCTAAAACACTCTACAGTATGGGAGACGAGACCGAAGCCGAGAAGGTATTAAGTGATTTGGCAGAGCGTCACTCGGACGACAAGGGTGTCATGAACAATATTGAAGAGTTGCTTGATGAGCCTGTTAGCCTTCAGAAAAGGGTTAAAGCTAGAAAGCTTAACAAGAGTGGTATTACTGCATTTGAAGAGGGTGATCTGGACGAAGCGATTCGCGTTTTTGATGAGGCGCTTCAGGTTACGCCAAAACACCCAGCCCTTAACCTTAATACCGTCCAGGTAATGCTAAAACAAATTCGACAGCAAGGTGGCAACCCTCAGCTCAAAGCAAAGTGTGAGCAATGCTTGGACAATGTTAAGCATATTCCTGCTCAGCATAGGCAATACAAACGCTTCCAAAGTTTACAAACGAAGGTTAAGGCACTGTCCTAGTCGCAGGTAACAGTGGGTATCGCAAGTCCTGGCTTCAATTGTATGGGAATAATCTGTTGCAACGTGTAATTTCCACTTGAGCCTGACTCATTTGCTCGCTATTATTCCTGCGCCTATTTTTCCGCCCTTAGCTCAGCTGGATAGAGCGTCCCCCTCCTAAGGGGAAGGTCTCAGGTTCGAATCCTGAAGGGCGGGCCATTCTTGTTTATATCTCCATATTGCTCTTAAAACTCAGAGCTATGTTATTAAAGTGTAAAACCACGCGTGTTTAGGTTTGTGGCTTTGGCAATCCACAGATTATGGTCTACCTTTGTAATCATGTGGATAAAGTCCTTTATCATTTATATTTCTTTGATTGCAGTTTTCCAACTGTCGCTCGCCCGTACCTGTTATGCTGATGACTCAGGCGGTCATGTCAGTGAATCAGCGAACGCGCAGTCTGTTATCACTCATCTCTCCACGCTAACCGACACTTTAAGCTTAAATGAGTTGCGCGCTATTTTTAGTCTGAGAGCTAGAGCTTGGCCCGATGGAACAAAGATTACAGTGGTGGTTTTCCAAGATACCAACCCGGTTCATCGATCATTTTTGATGAATACCTTAAAAATGCTCCCGCATCAACTTAGGCGTCAATGGGACCGGTATATATACTCAGGTATAGGTCAGGGACCTGTTGTCGTTCAATCCGTCGAAGATATGCTAGCGACAATTAATAATACACCCGGGGCAATTGGTTATGTTGAAGGAGGCATGTCGAATGAGCATGTTACTACGGTCAGTATTCGCTAAGGCCGTTTTAGCGGTTGTGCTGGGTGGAACTTCTTTAGTTTCTTTCGCTACGGAAGCTAAGAAATATCTAGTGGATCATATCAATTGGCACGGTTTTGTTAGTCAAAGCTTTGTTTTAACCGATGAAAATGATTTTTTGGGTTCTAGTTCTGATGGTAGCTTTAAATACAATAGTGTTGGTTTAAACGGGTCTTGGAAGGCGACGAACTCTTTACAGTTTTCCATGCAGGGTCTTTACAAACAGATTGGTAACGGCGAGCCAAAAGGTACTAGACTTGATTTTGCGATACTTGATTGGCGGCTTTTTGATGATTTTGAATATGGTTTAGGTTTAAGAGCAGGGCGTTTAAAGAATCCGTTTGGCTTCTTTAACGAAACTAGAGATGTTGCAGTAACACGTCCTAGCTTACTGTTGCCTGAGTCTATTTATATTGATTACTTGCAAGAGATATTACATTCATCAGATAGTATAGGGCTTTATGGGCACCGGGAATTCCAGAGCGGTACGTTGTCGTTTAGTACTGCTTTTGGTGAGCCGATTTTTAATAGTCATAGTGTTGAGTCAATCTTAAGTACGAAAACCTCTGGTAGCTTCGATAATGAGCGCGCTAGCTTTACGAGGCTGTCTTTTGAACCCGGTTCTGGTGCGTGGCGCACTGCGCTTTCTTATGTTCAATTAGATGCTGATTTTACACCGGGAGCAGGGGAAACGTTTCAAGATCTTACTGTCACCCCTCCACTGTTTGAGGGTGAGCTTGGCCTAAAAGCATTGATGCTTTCTTTTGAACTCAGTATTGATAAATGGCGCTTCACAACTGAAATCCAACGACGAGATATCGAAGTAGATAACATTTTTGCTGGCAATAAAAATGTGGAAAAGTTTATTGGTTATTACGTTCAGGTAGATTATCAACTATCACCTAATATGCAGGTATATGTGCGCCAGGACGAAGCTTATCGGTTTAAAGACGACAAAGATGGCTCGGACTATGAAGCCGGTGACCCAATCAATAGGTATGCGCGTAATGCTTTTGCTAAAGACTCCACTATTGGCATTAGTTATGCTCCTTCGTTCGAATGGATGTTTTCAATCGAGTTTCACGCTGTAAATGGTACATTTTGGTTGCCTGACTTAGAAAATCCAGATATGGAAAAACAACGTAAGCACTGGAATATGTTTTTAGCTCAGGTGGCGTATCGTTTCTAATGCAAGACACAAAAAAACAGCTTTTTGTTAGTTTATATTGGAAGTCCGCAGTTGGCCTAGCTGCGATCTTTCTATCGTTCATCTCATTTTTTACATACTTCAATGTAGCGCAAATGCAATCCTTGCAAGCGCATAATAGAAGTGTGAACCAGCAGCAATATATTATTGAATATAACGGTTTGCTCAAGAAGAGCTCATTGCAGCTAATTAATATAATTGATGGTCTACCAAATTTAACGTCAGAAGGTCCGTATATTGAGGACAAGCTCGATTCGCACTGGCTGTCTTTACAGATAACTTGGGCCCTAGAGAGCGCAACCTTACTTAATGCAAAAGGCGAAGTGATTGGGCAGTGGGGTGATCAACGCATTCGTCCAAACTCCGACGTAATTGAGCGTACCTTGACGAGTCGCACTCCGTCCGAAGAAATGATCTGTTTTGAATTTTGTCAGTTAGCTGTACTGTCTCCGATTCTAGATATTAATGGTGATATTAAACTTATTCAGCTGAGCGTATCACTAGCAGATATGATGCTAGATTTTAATCGAATCACCGGATCTGATATCGGGATACTCACGCCGGTTAATAATAACTCTGAAGCATCAGTACAGTTTGGCAAGACTGGATTGGCTTTCTCTTCTTTGACGAATAAGCCTTTACTACAGCCAATTCTTCAGCAGCATGCTATTCAAAGTCGATGGAGGCGTGACTTTGTCGAAGCTGAAGGGCAGTTAATCAACATTATTGATTTACCAGGTTCTCAGTATGAGCTTATGTTCGTCTCTAACTCTGAATTGGTTGGTAGTAATGCGCTAATTGCATTTATATCTGATACAACCCAAGCCAGAGAGCAAATAGAGTATGCTCGGCACACGCACGTTATAACTGGCTTAGTTGCGATTATTGTTTCAATGCTGTTGATATTCCTCGTTTTGTGGCGGCCGATTCGTTCTCTGCAGCGGCAAGCCAAGGCGCTTCCTTTATTGCCTCAAGGACGATATAAAGAAGCAAAAGACAAGCTTAAGCGCATGGCGAGCAACCGTATTTTTGCTGATGAAATTAGCCAGCTACAAACTACTTCTTTGCAGGTAACCTCTCAGTTAGAGGCCTATCACCAGAAACTGAGTGATAATACCGAAGAGCTTCACCAAATGGCTCACTTCGATGCCTTGACTGGTTTGGCGAACCGGCCCTATTTGATAGAGTTGGTTGATAAGAAGTTAGAGAGCCAAGATGAAACTGAGCGAAAGTTTGCGTTTCTCTACCTTGACCTTGATAACTTCAAACACATTAATGATGCCCTAGGGCACCTGGTTGGTGATAACTTATTGTCTGTGGTTGCCGACCGACTTAAAAGTTGTGTTTCTGATATTGATATTGCAGCGCGTACCGGTGGCGATGAATTTTGCCTTGTGCTTAGTGGTGTTCACAGTGAAAAGAAGGTTGTAGAGCTTGCAAGAAAGGTGCTGAGAGTTCTGGAAGAGCCCGTTGCAATTGAGGGAAGGCGCCTTTCTGTATCATCGAGTATTGGCATCACATTGTCTCTTTTGGATGGTGTATCCGCTGCAACTTTGTTGCAAAACGCCGATCTAGCGATGTATCAAGCCAAAGCCTCAGGCAAGAATAGCTACCATATCTTTAATCATCAGCTCCATAAAGATGCTGACTCGCGTATGGCCTTGGAGGAAGAGTTACGCCATGCTGTCGAACGGGAAGAGTTTGTATTGCACTATCAACCGCAAATGGATTTGAGTACCGGAAAGCTGATTGGTTGCGAAGCTCTATTAAGGTGGCAGCATCCTAAGCGTGGTTTGTTATCGCCATTTTTCTTTATCGATATGGTAGAGAATAACGGCCTGATTATTCCCATTGGTAAGTGGATTATTCATGAGGCTTGCCGCCAGTGTGCCGATTGGCAGCAGCGCGGGCTAAGTGACGTTAAAATGTCGATCAACCTGTCAGCTCGCCAGTTTAGTGATCCTGACTTACTTAACGATATTACTCAGGCAATTTCTTTGCACCGAGTTAACCCCGAGAACTTAGAGTTTGAGGTGACTGAGTCCTTGTTAGCGACCGATATTAAGCATGCGATTTCCTTATTGAAAGAGTTGCAGTCTTTGGGACTAACCATTGCAATTGATGACTTTGGTACGGGATACTCTTCTCTTAACTACCTTAAGCAGCTCCCTCTGGATAAACTCAAGGTCGACCGTGCATTTATTATGGACTTACCCAACGATAATGATGACAAGCAGATCACAGCAGCAATTGTTGCCATGGCGCATACTTTGAACTTGAAGGTAGTGGCTGAAGGTGTGGAAACAGTTGAGCAGATGGCTTTCTTGCAAGAGTTGGGTTGTGAGATTGGGCAGGGATATCTATTTGACAAGCCCTTGAGTGCTGATGAGTTCTTCTCGTCCCCGCTTAAGTCTGTCGGGTTTAAGCCAAATAACTAAGATAGGCTTTGATTTCCAGGATATTTCAAAGCGGGGCGTAAGCCCCGCTCATGGTTCAAGGTCTAGAACAGATCTTCGATCGATAAATAGCGTTCGCCAGTATCATAACTGAAAATCACGATGCGGCTGCCAGGAGTAAATTCAGCTTCCTTCTTTTTAACTGCGGCTAAGGTAGCGCCAGAAGAAATACCTACAAAAATCCCTTCCTGCTTTGCACACTCACGTGCCATGTCGAAAGAGTCTTCTTCAGATACTTGAATTGTTCCTGTCAGTATCTCAGTGTTCATGATGTCAGGAATAAAGCCAGCGCCGATACCTTGAAGGCGATGCAGTCCTTTTTCGCAACCACTGATCACTGCGGACTTTTCGGGTTCAACTGCGTAGGATTGTATAGAAGGGAAGGCTTTACGAAGTTCCTCTGTACAGCCAGTGATATGACCGCCAGTGCCAACACCGGTAATCAGATAATCAAGACCATCGGGGAAATCGGAAATAATCTCTTGCGCAGTAGTACGGCGATGGATCGCAACATTTTCAGCATTGGTAAATTGTTGTGGCATCCAGTGATTACTGCCTTTTGTAACTAGTTCGGCAGCTGTTTCAATTGCACCGCCCATGCCTTTTTCTTTTGGTGTTAGTACGAGCTCGGCACCCAGAGCTGTCATGTACTTTCGACGCTCTATAGACATTGACTCCGGCATAACTAGAATCAGCTTATAGCCTTTTACCGCAGCTGCTTGAGCCAGACCGATGCCGGTGTTTCCTGATGTCGGTTCAACAATAACGGTATCTTTGTTGATCTGGCCTGACTTCTCGGCGGCCTCGATCATAGCGAGGCCAATACGGTCTTTAATGCTGCCGCCGGGATTAAAGCGTTCGACCTTCATCCATACTTCGATATCGTCTCGGAAAAGCTTGTTGATTCGTACGTGCGGCGTGTTGCCGATGGTTTCAAGAATGTTGTTATATTTCATTTGAATATTCCCTTTGAGTGGCATTCAGTCATTACAATATACTTGGTTACTGACTTAGCTTACTATTCGAATCAGCTCTCAATACGCAGAGCTTGGAGAGGCACCGGTTGCTGCAAGCAGTATTGGGCTTAGCGAGTTGTTTTGCATGATGAGAGAGTGAAATGCGCATAGCTAAAAATCGTCAGAAATGAGGTCGCCAATAGGGTAAACTATCGGCCATAAAAACGATACACTTAGGCGCTAAATAGTAGGCAACATAATTTACTGTACTTGCTCCAAAATTCAATAAAACTTATTTTCAGTATATAGACTAATAAAGGAAACAAAGCGAATGAGTGTAGCAAGGCTTGCACCGACTCAATCAAAGGTAGAAACGGATGATGGTTTACTACTGAACTTCTACTACTGGCCTAATCAAAATGCTAAAGCTGCGATTGTTATTTCGCATGGCTGGAGTGAACATGCAGGGCGTTATCAGTGCATTGCTGAGTGGTTTGTTTCCCAGGGATACGCAGTCTATGCGCTAGATCATCGAGGGCATGGTCAGTCTGAAGGTAAGCGCGGGCATGTAAGGCGTTGGAGTGACTACGCGCAAGACTTGGAAACACTGCGTTCTACAGTCATGGAAGAAAAGCAATATTTACTTGGTCATTCGATGGGTGGAATGATTAGTTTGCACCACTTGTTAGAGTATCCTGGCCGATTCAGTGGTGTAGCCTTAAGTGGGCCAGCGGCTGATGTTTCAATTGCTGTCCCGTGGTTTACGCGTGTTATTGGCAATACAATGAGTTTCTTTCTACCTAGACTCAGTCTTGCTCATCCCATAGAAGCAAGTGTGGTGTGTTCTGATCCCGAGGTTGTTGCCGCTTATGCCACAGACCCATTTAATCACGGTAAGGTTAGTGCACGTTGGTTTACAGAGTATTTATCGGCAGTTACTAAGCTACGCAAGCAGGCTTCGCAAATCAAAACGCCCATCGCTATATGGCACGGAGAAGGCGATGAACTCGTTGAGCCCTGGGTGAGTGAACACTTATTTGATCGTTTAGAGATGACTAATAAGCAAAGAAAAATCGTTCCCAAGGCTTTGCATGAGATTTTATTAGAGCCAAGCTGGCCGGAAACTGCGAAAGAAATGAAAAATTGGTTGGAGCGGTTTTAGCTTAGCGGTAGAATGGCGCGCTTTATTAAGTGTGTTATTTCGCTTTTTTCAGTTTTAAGGAATGTGAGTCAATAGATGTTGGAAGTAAACCCGCTAGTGCAGCAAATAAAAGATATGTCTGAGCGTGTGCAAACGCTTAGGGGGTATCTTTGACTTTGATGTAAAAAAAGAGCGACTTGTAGAAGTTGAACGTGAATTAGAATTGCCTAGTGTCTGGGATGATCCGGACAACGCGCAAGCGCTTGGCAAAGAACGCTCTAATCTAGAAGCTGTTGTAGCAACCATAGAAAATCTCGACGTTGGTCTGGTGGATGCTCAGGAGCTGCTGGATATGGCTGTGGAAGAGCAAGATGAAGAAACGGTTTCTGCTGTTGAAGATGAGCTTGGCACGCTAAGTGAAAAGCTTGAAACGCTAGAGTTTCGACGAATGTTTTCTGGCGAGATGGATGAAAACAACGCATATCTCGATATTCAGTCTGGCTCAGGTGGTACCGAGGCTCAAGATTGGGCCAGCATGTTATTGCGTATGTTCTTACGGTGGGGGGAGAAGAAAGGTTTCAAGACTGAAATCATTGAACTCTCCGACGGTGAAGTTGCCGGCATCAAAAGTGCGACAATCCAATTTACCGGTGAATATGCATTTGGTTGGTTACGTACAGAGACAGGTGTCCATCGCTTGGTAAGAAAATCTCCTTTTGATTCAGGCAGCCGTCGCCATACTTCTTTTGCATCGGTGTTTGTATCACCGGAAATTGATGATAACGTCGATATTGAAATTAACCCGGCAGACCTGCGTATTGATACGTATCGCTCTAGTGGTGCGGGCGGCCAGCACGTTAATACAACCGATTCAGCAATACGTATTACTCATGAGCCAAGCGGTATTGTGGTCCAATGCCAGAACCAACGTTCACAGCATCAAAACAAAGATAAGGCTATGCAGCAGCTTCGAGCAAAGTTATATGAGCTAGAGATGATGAAGCGTAGCGAAGCGGCACAAGCATTGGAAGATACCAAGTCAGATATTGGTTGGGGAAGTCAAATCCGCTCCTATGTACTGGACTCTTCGCGGATCAAAGATCTGCGAACCAATGTTGAGACCAGTAACTGCAATAATGTCTTAGATGGCGACCTGGATCAGTTTATCGAAGCCAGTCTTAAGCAAGGCCTTTAATTTTTAGTTTGCTGCTATCGTCTTTGGTGGCAGCAATGGATAAGTAATTGGAAGAAAATATGTCGAACGAACAGAATACTACGAACACTGAAGACCAAAATAAGTTGATCACTGAGCGTAAGAACAAACTCAAGGAACTGCGTGATGGTTGTTCAGCAAATGGTCACCGTAATGACTTCGAGCGAAAAGATTTAGCAGGAGATCTGTTAGAAAAGTTCGGTGAGTTCTCTAAGCCAGAGCTAGAAGAACAGGATAACCAAGTATCTGTTGCGGGTCGAATCATGTTTCAGCGGGGGCCATTTACTAAGATTTCTGATGTATCGGGTGGTATGCAGTATTACGTACCAAAAGATATTCAAAAAGAAATTGGCTACAAAACCCGTTTTGATTTAGGTGATATTGTTGGTGTACGGGGTGCCCTGCATAAGTCGGGTAAGGGCGAGTTATTTGTTAATATAGAACGTGCAGAAGATGTGGTTATCCTGACTAAGGCACTACGCCCTTTACCGGATAAGTTTCACGGCTTGGCGGATCAGGAAACTAAGTATCGTCAGCGCTATGTTGACTTGATCATCAACCAGGAAACTCGCGATTTGTTTATGGTTCGCTCCAAGATTATTGAGGGGATTCGTAAATACCTAAGTGATCGTGACTTTATGGAAGTTGAAACACCGATGCTGCAAACCATTCCTGGTGGCGCAACGGCTAAGCCTTTTGAAACGCATCACAATGCACTGGATATCGGTATGTACTTGCGTATCGCGCCAGAATTGTACTTGAAGCGCTTGGTTGTAGGTGGTTTTGAGCGAGTGTTTGAAATTAACCGTAACTTCAGAAATGAAGGTCTTTCGACCCGTCATAATCCTGAATTCACAATGATCGAATTCTACCAGGCTTACGCAACTTATCATGACTTAATGGATACTACTGAAGACATGCTGCGTACTATCGCCTTGGATGTACTGGGTACAACTGACATTAAATCAACTAAGAAAGATGCAGATGGCGAAGTGATTGCCGAGACGGTCTATGACTTTGCCAAACCCTTCGAGCGCATGACAATGGCCGAAGCGGTGCTTAAGTACAATCCAGACTTTGAGCCGTCTATCATCAACGACGCCGGAAATAACTTGGAGCAAATGATTGCCTATGGACGCCAGGTCGGTATTAGAGAAGATGCTAAGCAATCTGCCTGGGGTGCAGGTAAGTGGTTATGCGAAATCTTTGAAGAGACTGCTGAAGAAAAGCTCGATCAGCCTACTTTTATTACTGCCTACCCATGGGAAGTTTCTCCATTAGCGCGTCGAAATGATGACAACCCATTTATCACTGACCGTTTTGAGTTCTTTGTTGGCGGCCGTGAATTGGCAAATGGCTTTTCGGAGCTTAATGACGCTGAAGACCAGGCTGACCGCTTCCGCAAGCAGGTTGAAGAAAAAGATGCTGGTGATGATGAAGCGATGCATTACGACTCAGATTACATCCAGGCTCTTGAATACGGTATGCCACCTACTGCAGGTGAGGGTATCGGTATTGATAGGCTAGTGATGCTATTTACCGACAGCCCAACCATTAAAGACGTTATTTTGTTCCCGCACATGAAGCCAGTATCTTAATAAGGGGCTTATTGTTTGGGTTTCATATGATGGCTGAAGGTTCAGAAAAAGAAGGTAGACTGAGTGAGTCCTGGCAGCAAGTTGTCGGCGACCAGCTTACCCTGCCTTACATGCAGTCTTTACGTGGATTTCTAAGCAGCGAAAAGGCTGCGGGTAAAATTATTTATCCGCAAGGCTCCGAAATCTTCAATGCGCTGAATCATACCGCTTTTGAAGAGGTAAAGGTTGTTATTATCGGGCAGGACCCGTATCACGGGCCTGGGCAGGCGCATGGTTTGTGTTTCTCGGTTCAGCCGGGTGTAGCAATACCGCCTTCATTACGTAATATATATCAAGAACTCAACACGGATACAGGCATGCCGATTCCAATTTCAGGAAATCTAATTTCTTGGGCCGATCAAGGTGTGCTATTGCTGAATGCGGTGTTGACGGTTGAGCAGGCTCGAGCTGGTGCCCACCAAGGAAAAGGTTGGGAAACGTTTACTGACAGGGTTATTGAGTTGCTGAATCAGCAACGGTCTGGTGTTGTTTTCCTGCTTTGGGGGAGTTATGCCCAAAAGAAAGGTAAGCTGATTGATCGTCAGAAGCACTTTGTATTGGAAGGACCGCACCCTTCGCCGCTTTCTGCCTATCGTGGTTTTTTTGGCTGTCGCCATTTCTCAAGGACAAATCAATACTTGATAGATAATGGTAAACAGCCAATAAACTGGGCGTCTGTTGTTTAAAAATTAAGTATTTATCTAATAAAAAGCCGATCAAGTGATCGGCTTTTTTTATGTCTTAGGCCTGCTTATTCTATTAGGCATTTAGCAACGCCATTGCTGCTTCCATTTCAGCACTTAGGTCTTCATCTGCATTCGGGTCCATAGTTGGGTCAACGCCAATACGTTCAAACGCTGTAATGTGCGACCAGTCCATCTCTACATAGTGGTGTTCTGAGCCAGCATAGCTGTGTAGCATGGCAACCATGACCAAATCGGCGTAATCCGCTTTTTCAACTTCTCGAGTGAAATTAACACACTCTTTGGGTACAGGTTTGAGCTCGGATGGAAAGTCCCATTTCTCTAATATCTTCTGACCCACGATGGGCTGAAGTTCATCCAAAAGGTTGTCGAGCATTACGCTATTTATTTGAACGTCGTTATCTTCAACGTACTTAAGGACCGGCAAAGAACCGATGGAATAAACGAGTCCGGCCAACGTCGCTTGGCCTGCAGCCAGATGAGGGTGCTGCCGTGCGAGCACACTACATATACCCGCTACTTCGGTACTGCGCTCCCAAGTCTAGCGCATACGCTTGTCGATCATCTCTGAAGTTGCTTGGAACATCTGCTCCATTGCGAGGCCTGTTGCAAGATTACTCGTATATTGCATGCCTAAGCGGTTTACTGCCATGTTTAGCGTAGTGATTTCATTTGCACCGCGAAACAAAGGGCTGTTGCTAACCTTGAGTAGGCGTGCTGATAAGGCAGTATCTTTGTTAATAACGTCGATCAGGTCGAATAACCCCGAATCTTCGTCTTCGCTGATTCTCTTAACATCTAAAGCAATTTCAGGAAGCGTTGGTAAGACAATAGTGTCGTTCTCAATTGCTTCCAAT
>NZ_LWGA01000702.1:0-7322 GCF_001635235.1 Oleiphilus sp. HI0117
GAACTAATTAATGCGGCGATTTCTATGGCTCACAGCTTAAACCTTAAGGTCGTCGCTGAAGGCGTCGAGAATCAGGAGCAATACAAGCTGCTCAAAGATCTAAACTGTGACTATGCACAAGGCTATCTGTTTGGTAGACCCATGGCGCCAGACATATTTGCCCGTCATTTAGAAAGTACGCTCGAAGACTAATCTAATAAGCTAAACCAAAGCATTTTAAAACAGAGCATTCAACAAATCAGGTAACTTCTTCACTAGCATAACTTCCATCCCTGCAATATCGTTTCTCGGTTTGTTTCCATAGGGAACAATCGCTCTTTTAAAGCCATGCTTCAGCGCTTCCTGAATTCGTTCCTGACCACTAGGGACTGGACGTATTTCTCCCGACAAACCGACCTCTCCAAAGATCACCATATCTTCAGAAAGTGACACCCCTTTCAAGCTAGAAACAATCGCTGCCAAAGTCGCTAAATCGGTACTCGTTTCCAGTGTTTTTACACCACCTACCAGATTCACAAATACATCCTGGTCGCCACAATGGATCCCACCATGTCGATGCATCACGGCCAACAACATTGATAAACGGTTCTGATCCATACCCAAGGCGACTCGCTTAGGGTAGTTGCCTTGGCTCTCATCAACCAAAGCCTGTAATTCTACTAGCAACGGGCGCGTACCTTCCCAGAGTATCGTCACGACACTACCTGGCATTATCTCTTCGCCACGGCTTAGGAATATTGCACTCGGGTTCTTCACTTCAACCAAGCCTTTTTCGAGCATAGCAAAGACACCTAACTCATTCACTGCACCAAAACGATTTTTGATTCCTCGCAAAGTGCGATAACGAGTGTCACTGGAGCCTTCGAGCATTATCGAGCAGTCAATCATATGCTCCAAAACCTTAGGCCCGGCAATCGCTCCCTCTTTGGTCACATGACCAACCAGAAATAGCACCATGCCAGTCTGTTTGGCAAGACGGGTCAACCTGGCAGCACATTCTCTTACTTGCGAAACGCTACCTGGAGCCGACTCTATCGCTTCTGTGTGCATTACCTGAATACTGTCAACAACCAGCACTTTTGGCTTATGGACTTGAACCACTTCTTCTATTGATTCGATCCGGGTTTCAGAGAACATATTCAGCGCATCAGCTTTGAGACCGAGGCGCTTTGCTCGCAGTGCAACCTGTTGTAAAGACTCTTCACCAGTAATATATAAGCCGTCCCTGCTTGAAGAAAGATGACACATCGTCTGGAGTAGCAAAGTACTTTTCCCGGCACCCGGATGACCTCCAACCAATATAGCAGAACCGGGAACTAAACCTCCCCCCAGCACCCGATCAAACTCACCTATACCGCTACTGAATCTGGGTTGATCTTCGAGGTCAATTGACCCCAAAGCCTTAATCTCGGACTTGGCGCCCGCATAACCCAACGAGGTACTGCTGCTCTTACTTTGCTTTGCTAGCTTTATTTCCTGAATAGTATTCCATTGGCCACAATCCGGACACTGGCCTTGCCATTTAGATAAATCTGACCCGCACTCAGTGCAGACGAATGCGGTTTTGCTCTTTGCCATGCTAAGCCTATTGCTATGAGATCTGATAATTATGCGTGCAAATAGATATGCTCGCTCTACAGGAGGAATATTATAGAGCTAATCGAGGAATTAAGTATATGAAGCCAGAAGGCCATCAATGATATATTGAGCAGTATGAAAGGAACTTTCTACTCTGCTGGAATAAAGTCATCTCGCTGGAAGTCACCTTCCAGAAGTTGCTCCCAGGTCGTTGTAAACGTTTCATCTGGGAAACTGGCTCCAACACGAGAATCATCACCATCATAATCAACACCGATCACCAGTGCACTAGGGTTTGGCGTCAGGGTCACTCGCTCCAAACCCTGTCCTAATACCTTAAATATGCCATCAGTTGGATATTCGCCTATCGTGCCATTCAGCTTGCTAAAAGAGTCCATTGCATCAACTTCAACTATTCCGCCAATCGAATCGGACTCCAAGACTCCTGAAAAACCAATCACATAGGTGCCTCGTGACAAATTCTCAACCTTTTCAGCATCAAAGTCAGTTAATGAAAACTCATTCAGTGAAGCATTCTGCTGTACGGACAAAGAAAAATCGCTATCGACAATGTTAAATGACTCAGTTTCGAGATCTTCTGAAATATTTGATAACTCAATCTCTCCATCTATAGTCGTGGTAATTTCGCCATCTTTAACTGCAAACTCATTGACACTTACATCTAAATGCCGACGATAGTACTGGCAGCGCTCTAGTTCCTGTTCACCTTCAAAAACATGATAAATTTCATCTCCGTCCAACGATGCTAAAGCACCAGCATCGACACCTAAACGCTCATTGATAATCAAGGTTGGCCTATTTTTGGCAACTTCATAAGATGCCCTTAGGGTAGATATTCGCTCACCCGTATCGCTATCGTAGCTGTGCTCATAAACTCGGACTATCGTGTCATCACCAAAGGGGAAAAATCTTACTTCATGGCCTGCTACATATAATGTGTCGTAATCAGGGCCTTCGTTTAGGATATTAAGCCTATCAACACAGTAATCAGTTGAAACCGGCATGAAGGTGTCATTTACCCCACCCATATCACTATATTCCATCGATAAAGCACCAGACACTTCTTGCCCTGTACTCAACTGGCAATTATCAAAGACCAGATCTACTGTATCACCTTCGCTATAAGCCTGACCCGGCTCCCTAGAACTGTCCCAACTAATGGGGTCCTCAAATACATCTTTAACATAATTTCCGCATATCAAACTTAGATCTTCTGGAAAGTCTGATGCATCTAAATATCGATACAATGGCGAATCCAAGTAAGCTAAAAGAGTCGCTTGAAGCACTTTAAGAGATAAATCTTCGGACATGTCGACTTCGATATCGATGGTTTTGTTATCGATATTAGTTTCGGCATCACTTTGATATATGTCAGGATCCCCAACACTTTTGAAAAAGGCTATATTTTCTAAATTATCGCAAGCCACGATCATTGTAGCGCAGATACAAATTGAAATTGCCTTAGCAAAATAGAGAGAGAGATGCCTCATTACAGTTCCTTGGGAGACCTTAAGGGTTATCTATCGATTGTATTAAAAGAGTCGCACAGGTTAAATAAGAGCCTGCTGCAAATGTGACACGTGTGGGAATTACATGGCATTTTGTGCTAGAAAAAGAAAGGGTGCCACGTTGCACCCTTAATTCTATGCATTAGATAACGATCTTAAGCGTGATACTGAGCACTCAGTTCATGAACCGCATCAACAAAGTAGCCTGCATGTGCTGGATCAACAAATTGATGAATACCATGCCCCAGATTGAATACATGGCCTTCACCTGGACCATAAGATGCCAAAATTCTAGCCACCTCATCCCTAATACCTTTTTCTGAAGCATATAGCACCGACGGATCCATATTCCCCTGCAAAGCAACTTTATCACCTACCAAGGCACGCGCTTTACCGATATCCATCGTCCAGTCAAGACCAAGTGCATCAGCGCCGGTATCAGCCATAGAAGGCAACCATAAACCGCCTCCTTTGGTAAATAGAATCACGGGGACTTTTCGACCATCGTATTCCCGAATTAAGCCAGCTACAATTTTCTTCATATAAGCCAAAGAGAACTGTTGATATGCATGATCACTCAGGTTTCCACCCCAGGTATCGAAGATCTGAACCGCTTGCGCACCCGCTTTTATTTGAGCATTCAGATAATCAATCACAGACAAGGCAATTTTATCCAATAACTGATGCATAATTTCTGGCTGAGAATACATCATCGCTTTGATATGGCGAAAATCTTTAGAGCTTCCACCCTCAACCATATAAGTGGCTAAAGTCCAAGGACTCCCAGAGAAACCAATCAACGGAACACGTCCATTCAACTCTTTACGTATGGTGCTCACTGCATCCGTTACGTAAGTCAAGTCTTTAGAGGTATCAACTATAGGTAGTTTCTCGACATCCTCTGCTGTTCGAACAATCTTCTTGAAACGAGGCCCCTCACCCGTTTCGAAATAAAGACCCAAACCCATTGCGTCCGGAATCGTCAAGATATCAGAAAACAGAATTGCAGCGTCGAGCTTGTAGCGCTCAAGAGGCTGAATTGTGACCTCGCATGCTAGTTCTTTATTCTTACACAGACTCATAAAGTCACCGGCTTGCGCTCTGGTCGCTTTATACTCTGGCAGATAACGCCCAGCTTGACGCATCATCCATACAGGCGTCACATCAACCGGCTTACGCTCTAGCGCTCTCAGAAATCGATCATTCTTTAGCTCTGTCATTCACTGTCTCTTCAATATTAATAATCAAGAAATGTCTGGCAATGTTGTCCAGATACAAAAAAGGCACAGTATTATCAACCGTGCCTTGGATTTAGTCATTGATACTCATCACGTGCAGACTATATATCCAGGTAGTCCATGATGCCTTCAGCTGCCTGGCGGCCTTCCGCAATGGCGGTAACCACCAAGTCAGAACCACGAACCATATCACCACCGGCGAAAATCTTCGGGTTACTCGTCTGATAAGGGTACTCACCCTTCTCTGGCGCGACAACACCGCCCCAGCTATTAACATCTACCTTCACATCGGACAGCCATTCTGGTGGGCTAGGCTGGAAACCAAACGCAATCAATACTGCATCAGCAGGCAGGATTTCTTCACTACCTTCGATAACTTCCGGGCGACGACGACCATTTTCATCAGCGGCACCCAGCTGTGTTTTAACAACCTTCACACCTTCAACTTTATCATCACCTACAATCGCCACTGGTTGACGATTAAACATAAAGTCTACACCTTCTTCCTTGGCATTCTGAACTTCTTTGCGTGAGCCAGGCATATTCTCTTCGTCACGACGGTAAGCACAAACTACACTATCTGCCTGTTGACGAATAGAGGTTCGGTTACAGTCCATCGCAGTATCACCACCACCCAGAACAACCACCTTCTTACCTGCCATGTTAATGAAGTCAGCTTCATCTTTTTCAAAACCCAAACGACGATTAACGTTTGAGATCAAAAATGGCAATGCATCATGAACGCCTGGCAAGTCTTCACCTGGGAAGCCACCTTTCATGTACTTGTATGTTCCCATACCCATAAATACTGCGTCATAGTCATTTAACAAGTCATCAATACTGATATCTTTACCAATTTCGGTATTCAAGCGAAATTCAACGCCCATATCGGTGAAGATTTCTCGACGACGCGACATGACATCCTTTTCTAGCTTGAACTCTGGAATACCAAAGGTAAGCAAACCACCAATCTCAGGATTAAGATCAAAAACAACAGGCTTAACACCGTTACGAACCAGGATATCTGCACAAGCCAAACCGGCAGGGCCCGCGCCAATCACGGCAACCTTCTTGTCTGTTTTAACAACATTGGACATATCCGGGCGCCAACCCATAGCGAAAGCCGTATCAGTAATATACTTCTCCGCCGAGCCAATAGTCACCGCACCAAAACCTGCATTAAGAGTACAAGCACCTTCACACAATCGATCTTGAGGACAAACACGACCACACACTTCAGGCAAAGAGTTTGTCTGGTGACACAGTTCAGCCGCTTCAAGAATATTCCCTTCTGAAACCAGCTTTAGCCAGTTCGGGATATAGTTATGTACCGGGCACTTCCACTCACAGTAAGGGTTACCACACTCAAGACATCGATGAGCCTGTTCAGTCGCGTCATTCTGATCAAATGACTGATAGATCTCACCAAAATCTTCGGTACGACCTTCCATTGGAATTTTCTTTGGGTCAACTCGACCCACATCAACAAACTGAAAGTTGTTATTTAAACGCTTTGCCATATTCTAACCTCTAAACCTTATTCGCAATGAGAGTATTCGATAATTCGAAACACTACTCAGGGCGAGAACGCATGTTGTTAAGCAAGTTATCCAAGCTAGCCGCCTTCGGCTTAACTAACCAGAACTTAGCAATGAAGTCATCGAAGTGCTCAAGGATCTCTTGCCCCCACTTACTAGATGTCTCAGCAACATGCTCCTTAATAACGCCTCGCAAATGATTGCGATAAGGCTCCATTTGTTCAGTTGAAACTCTTTGAATTTCTACCAACTCATGATTGTATTTATCTACAAACGTATTTTCCTGGTCTAGCACATAGGCAAAACCACCTGTCATACCAGCACCAAAGTTATAACCTGTTTGACCTAGAACAGTAATCAAACCGCCAGTCATATATTCACAGCAGTGATCACCTGCGCCTTCAACAACCGCTGAAGCGCCAGAGTTTCGAACTCCAAAACGCTCACCAGCCGTACCCGCTGCAAACAACTTACCGCCAGTAGCGCCGTAAAGACAAGTATTACCAACAATGGATGTTTCCTGGGTTTTGAACTCACTACCTTGAGGGGGTCGAATGGTTAGTTTACCACCAGTCATACCTTTACCAACATAGTCGTTTGCATCGCCTTCAAGGTTCATATTCAAACCACCAGCATTCCAAACACCAAAGCTCTGACCAGCTGTACCCGTCAAATTCAAGTTGATTGGCGCACTCACCATACCTTGATTACCATGACGCTCTGCGATTTCGCCAGAGATTCGTGCACCAACCGAACGATCACAGTTAGTCACTTCGTAATCGAAGGTACCACCCGACTTGGATTCAATTGTTGGAACTAAGTCCTCAACCATTTTTTCGGCCAACAAGGCTTGGTCAAACGGAGCATTACGCTCTACCTTACAGGTATGCGGTTTATCTTCAGGTATTCCCTCAGTCGAAAGAATCGGCGATAGGTCAAGCTTGTTCTGCTTATCAGTAGTACCTGACAAAATGTCTAACAAATCTGTACGACCAACCAGCTCTTCCAAACTACGAACACCTAGCTTAGCCATCCACTCACGCGCTTCTTTCGCAACAAAGCGGAAGAAGTTCATTACCATTTCTACGGTACCGTTGAAGTACTCATCACGAAGTAATTCGTTCTGAGTCGCAACACCCGTCGCACAGTTGTTCAAATGACAAATTCTCAAATAACGACAACCCAAAGCAACCATAGGCGTGGTACCGAAACCAAAACTCTCGGCACCCAGTATCGCCGCTTTAACAACATCCAGACCTGTCTTTAAACCGCCATCGGTTTGCAGACGGACGCTGCCACGCAAGTCATTGCCGCGCAGAGTCTGGTGAGCCTCGCTCAAACCAAGCTCCCAAGGAGAACCCGCATATCGGATAGAGGTTAGCGGACTTGCAGCCGTGCCACCGTCATAACCGGAAACTGTAATCAAATCAGCATAAGCC
>NZ_LWGA01000703.1:0-7561 GCF_001635235.1 Oleiphilus sp. HI0117
ATCACCAGGTGATACTTTGGTAACACCTGGTCCTATTTCAACTACAACACCCGAACCTTCATGACCTAGCAGGTGGGGTAGCCAAGAGTCTTCTCCCCGCTTGCCTCTAACCTCCATTAACTGGCTACGGCAAACCCCACTATATAGAACTTTGACGAGGACTTGGCCTTTAGCCAAAGTAGGGGCCTTAAGCCTCATTAACCGTAGAGGTTGCCCGGTTTGTTCGAGCACAGCTGCGTCTAAAAACAAACTATTCTCCCTTACTCACATCAAGTACTGGGATCTTCATTTCATTGATAAAGACATCCCTTGGCAAAAGAGGTTCTGGATCTTCATTGGGACGACCAAATTTTACCTGCGGGACAACGCGACAACACGGGTCGACCTTAACCAAACAAAAAAATGGTCCTACCCTTTCCTCAACCCGAACTAATGATTCCTCAACACCTGAGTTCTCAGTCACTTCACAGCCCGGTATTCCAAAAGACCTAGCAACACTTAATAAATTTGGCATACCCAAGCCACCAGCTTCACTCGAAGCAATGTATTGACTATCGAGCCATTGATCTTGGGTTTGCTGAATCATGCTATAACCATTATTGTCAAAACAAATGATTTTGATGTTCAAGTTATGCGTAACAATTGTCGCTAACTCTTGAATATTCATCATCAGGCTACCATCACCAACAACGCAATATACGGGCACATCATCTGCAGCAAACGCTGAAGCGATAGCTGCTGGAACGGCCCACCCCATGGCTGTGTTGTTAAAGTCATGCCAAACTCTATGCCCTGCATTAGGTTTAAAAGCCTGCATCATCCAAGCGATTGCTGAGCCTGTATCAACAAATATATGCGCTTTGTTTTGAATCCTTTTTGAAAACATATCCACGAACTGGTACGGGTCAACAAACTCCCCCTTGGGATATGTCTCTGCTTTATAGCTATATGTTGTTTTCCATCCATGAATCACTTCAAGCCAAGCAGAAAAGCCTGTTTCTACATTGTACGACAGTAAATGATCAATGACCTCTTTCGCATCGTGCTGAATAAGGCAATCTATTTTCAGGTCATTACGTTCAAACTTTTCAAGCTCATTCTTATCAATATCCACTACAGCCTTCCAAGCCTGCCTTGCAAAAGTATTTACAGGAGTACCAGTGGCTTTAGTGTCGAGACGAGTACCTAAAGCTAAGACAAAATCAGCATTCTGTATCGTAAAATTCGCATAACGACTACCATGAGTTCCGAAAGTGCCCACCTTCAGAGCGTGACTATCAGCTAAAATATCTGAAGCACCCCATGTTAGCACTACGGGTACACCTAGTTTATCGACTAGTTCAGAAAAAAGGTCTTCACACTTTGCTAAGTGAAGGCCCCAACCAGCGACAATAACAGGTCGTTTACTGGTCTTTAACTTACTGACAATGCCGTTTACTGCCCCTAATGTCTGAGGAGATAAGGTCTTGCATTCAAGCTCTGGGGAAAAAGCATCTAACTGTTCCGGCTGGATATCAGTTCGTTGAATATCATCGGGAATATCAATCAGTACAGGCCCAGGTCTACCAGACTTCGCAATATAAACAGCTTTTTGGAGTTCTTTTTTTATATCATGGGGGTTGCGAATTTGTTTAACGTATTTGGTAACCGGTCGACACATTTCAGTGATTGGTGTTTCTTGAAACCCGGTTTGTCTAACGCCAGAGTCTTCAGATAAACGAAATGTCGATACTTGCCCTGTTATAAATACAGCAGGAACGGAATCATAAAAACAGCCGCATATTCCGGTAATTAAATTGGTTGCGCCTGGCCCGCTTGTTGCGATAGCGAGCCCAATATCATTGGTCACGCGCGCATAAGCATCAGCAGACATAGCTGCAGACTGTTCATGATGACAACAAATGTGTTCGATATTTTCCGTGTTATATATGCTATGAATGAGATGCAAAGAAGCACCGCCAGTAACAACAAAGGCATGCCGAACTCCAAGTTCTGCAAAAAAACTTGCTACATAATCCGATAATTTCATTGTTAGTCCCAAGGCATTTTAGGTTTAGTCGAGATAAACAATGAGCCCTCTTTATAAGAAACAGGCATATCTGAGAGTTCCTTAACTTCTAACCAGTTTTCTTTTTGTGAAAACAAGGAAACGCCAATGCTTTGAAAATGCTCAAAAATTAATTCTGCATTGTGACTATTCCCAACTTCAACAACCGCATCTGTGCTCACCCAATCATCGTGCCCAGTAGCAAGTAGAATCCTAGCCTCTTCACCTTCAGCATCGAGTTTAATCAGGTCAGCATCTTTAAGGATCGACCTGATATCCAAAACTGCAACATCAAACTCTTCAAGGTCTCCATAAAGGTTTTCCTTTGCTCCGGTCAAGTGACTTCCGGTGGTATTTCCAAGTATTCGGGTAAACTGTCTTGTTTCGGAGGTATCTGATATTGCAGCTTTAATTGGTGTCACTAACGTTTCAACACCATTTAGCTCTATATTTGCTTGCAGGTGATCGAAGTGGACTGGGTCAGGCTCATAGCAAGTGACCTGACACCCTAGCTTTGCTAGTATTATTGAATGCACTCCAATATTGGCACCGATATCGATTACATTTTGGTACTTAGGCTTATTGCATCTGTAAAACGAAAATAGAATAAGCTCATCCAAGTCAAACAGATTAACCGAGTCTACCGCCCCCATTTTAAAGTAGGGAACTTTAATATTACCAACACCATCAAGGTCGAACTCTTGCTTTCCAGACTCTCCAAAGATGGTATGGAGATCTTGATGAGCAGTCTTTTTAAGTTCGGTATATAAAGAGTTTTGTGGTGAATGATGTTGAGGTAAAGCGGCTAGAAAGTCTAAATAACCATTAATATTAGTGGCGTCATTCATAATTTTTGTCTTATCTTTAATTTATAGAATCTTTAAACGAGTGCTCACCAAAGTTCAGATCATCATTAGCGAATCGCCTCAGTTTGCCCGCATTACTATCGTTTAAAAGCACTTCATTCAACTTACTTGAGCCCCATGCATCGTGCTGAACACTAAAATTTCTCCCGCCAACGTATTCTTTAGGCTGACCTGATAACCAATCTATACATCTAATTACTTCATCAATCGAACCAAAATTTCTATCCTTTATTCTTTTCACCGTCTCATCATAAGAACCGCCAGCCAACCCTTTAGCGTTTAGTGTTTCTTTATGAATCTTAGTATCTATCCAACCAGGACCTATAATAGAAAATCTAATATCCGGCATTTCTGAATCAAGTAGCTCTGCCATTTTAATAAGGGAAATTTTACTAACTGTGTAGGCACTAAATCGATCAGCAGTACCGTTAGTGCCACCACCAGCAAACAAAAGAACAAGAGCATTTACTCTATGGGAGGCTAGCATTTGGTGGATGACATAGAGTTGATTAATAAAGTTAATATTTATCGATTCGGCCCATAACTCGAAATCACAACTTTCAAATAAGCCTATAGGCTCAAGAGATCCCGGAGCAACGATAAGCTCGTCCCACTGAGCGCATTTATCGACAATTTCTTTACAAGCTAAACTCAGGCTGCCACGGGATTCAAAATTAGCTCGGACAAGCTCTCCTCCCTTGGATATAATATCTTCAACCTGAGACGAATGTGTTCGATAAGTCCCCAACACCCTCCACCCATTTTCTAAACGAGACTTAGCTAGCTCATAGCCGATATCGCTTGAAATCGAAAAAATGACAACAACCTTTGAACGTGACATTAGGTGTTGCCTTTTTTTATTTTCATACTCAACATCATCTTTTACCTAAAAAGGTCCTGTAAACCAATCACCAGGCACATCATGATGACCGCTTTTCTTTAAACACTTGCTATCAACGTCAACACCTAGCATTTGCGCTACCTTTAATGAGATAGCTTCAGCATCAATATAATACTCTTTCGTCAGTGCATAACTGGTTGGCTCGGCATAATCTGGCTTAGCCATAATTTCGGGGGCCTGTTTCAAATCCGAGAACGACGACTTTACGACACGACTCACTACTTCTGATGCAATGGAGCAAGTTTCATGCCCGTTATCCAAAACCAATAACCTTCCCGTTTTTTTCACAGAGTTCTGAATAGCACTAACTTCCATAGGAGCGATAATATTTAAATCTATTAACTCACAATCAATGCGATAATTCTTTCGTAAAAAGCTAATAGCAATCTTTGCTTCTATAACTAGGTAGGAGCTAGCAACAATTGTGATTGCATCACCGCTTAATACAACTGTATTTCCTGCCAAAGGCTCTATAATATTCTTGCTCATGTTTACCAAGCCTTTTTGTTGATGTAACCAACGATGCTCAATAAATACAACCGGATTGTCATCAAAAATACTAGCCATCATTAGTCTATATGCATCGTCTGGTGTCGAAGGCATAACAACTTTAAGCCCCGGGATATGCGCAAACCAAGACTGTAAGCTCTGACTATGTGTTGGTCCTTGCCCCCAACCGCGCCCAACAATTAAACGAATAACCATTGGCACCTTAGATTGGCCACCAAACATAAAGTGCCATTTAGCAGCATTGTTTACTAGCTGATCCATTGCCAATAAAAAAAAATCTAAACGCTGACTGACCATAATAGGCCGCAAACCATTTATAGCGGCCCCGACGCCGACACCAAGCATACTATTTTCAGACGTTGGGGTATCAAAGACACGTTGATTGCCATGCTTGCTAACCAAACCCTTTGTCGTACCAAATATGCATGTAGGATCATTAATACCGAGCCCATAATAAATCACACTTTGATCCATAGACATTGCGTCATCGCTAGACTCGAGAATAGCTTCTCCAAAGGTTATTTCTTTGATATTTTTCATAATTCTTCTTAAGAAAAGTGGTTATGCGTACATAACATGAGAACTGTTTTTGGGATTCGGGAAGGGAGAGTTTTCTGCAAAATCAAAGCTCTCTTCAACAACCTTAATAACATTACTTTTAAGTACCTCAATTAACTCTTCTGTTATAAGGTGCTCTTTAAGCAATAACTTTTCGAGCGATAAAACAGGGTCCCTCTCTCGCCAGGATTGAACTTCAGCTTCATCCCGGTAATTTAAGTGGTCATCATAATTCGGGCCACAATGCTCTCGCCAACGATATGTTTCAAGCTCAACAAATGCTGGCCCTTCTCCAGACCTAATTAAAGCCAATGCTTCTGATAAAATTGAATGGCACTGAAGTGGATCATTACCATCACCACACCAAGACTTTAAACCGATACCATTCGCCACGTCAGTAATCTTCCGACCGAGTGGCTGCCGGCACTCCAAAGAGGAATAAACAGAATATCGGTTATTTTCACAGACGAACAATACTGGCAATTTCTTAACTGCCGCAAAGTTAGCTGACTCATAAAAGCTACCTTCTTCAATCGCACCATCACCGAGATAAACAACAACAACACCCTGCTCTTTTTTAATTGATTTAGCTAAAGCCAAACCTACACCTGTAGGAATAGTGCCACCGACAATGGCCGTGCTTCCCATAAAGCCAACACTCCTATCAATCAAGTGCATCGAGCCACCAAAACCACCTGAACAGCCTGTTGATTTACCATACAACTCAGCAATTAGCCTTTTAGGGTCGCCCCCTTTTGCTAAATAATGTGCGTGTGCCCGGTGAGTCGATACGGCCTGGTCATTATCCATATCTAATAACACACTCAATACAGCTGGCACACATTCCTGGCCAATACTTAAATGGGTGGGGCAACGCATTTTTCCAGAAGCGTATCGACTCGCAATACCTTCTTCTATTCCTCGAATCAAATACATTGACTCAAAAATAGCTTGACAAGTGGCACCTGAAATAGTTTGTTTATTTGTCATTATGGGATAAACCAGTAATAATCGCCGGTGTAGCCGACTTCATTAAAGAAAGCCTTCCATTCATCAACGTGCATCATGGTTTTGGCGGTAAGGTTCCATGCTTCCATACGTTCTTTTTCTTCATCGTTTCTATAAGCATCTACAGTAACAAATGATTTACCTTTAGAGACTCTTTGTATTTCAGTAAGAGACTGTGCCAAGTCATCTTTTGACAGGTTATGTATCGTATTTATAGAAATAACCACATCCATACTATTCGTATCAAAAGGGAGTTCAAGAGCATTTGCTACAGAAAGGTAAGGCTTAACCTCCTCTTTTGCATTTTCAATTGCATATTCAGAAATATCTATTCCATGCAATTCAATACCCGGAATCGCTTCCATCAAATCATAAAGCATAAAACCTTTTGCACAGCCAACATCCAAAATAGAGGAACTAGAAGTTAAGCTAAAATGATGTCTAAATGTTGGTATCACAGGCTTCCAAAACCTTGGCATATAGCTAAATCCGCCATACCCATACTTTCGATCACCATCAAAAAACTCTTTACCAAACTTACGAGCAATCTCTCTGGCTGCTTCATCTTTATGCTCTAAGCGCCCAGTTAAATCACGTTTAGTTTTTGGATAGTTCTCAAGCAAATCTATTTCCACAATAAACCCTATTGTAATAACGTTAATATCAACATGTTTTTATCTTTCCGCCGTCAATAACAAAGTTAGACCCGGTAATGTAAGAAGCTTCTTCAGAAGCAAGAAACCCGACTAACGCAGCGATTTCCCCAACGCTTCCAAAGCGTTTTAAAGGCACGTTACCTACGGCACGCGCGTTTTCTTGATGCGCAATTAACTCAAGAGCTTGGCACTCTTCTATCGCCTTATTCTGGATATACTCCTCCCAGCCTTCCGTAGCAACCATACCTGGAGATATACAGTTTACGGTTATATTATGGTCAGCTAAATAATTCGATAGATACTTAGAAAGATTGATCAGCCCAGCCTTATTGAAAGCATAATGTGGATTAAAGCTTCCTGGCTGGATGGCGGTTACAGAAGATATGTTTATGATACGAGCAGAGGAACTCTGCTTTAAATAGGCCATCGCCAACTGACAAAAATTCACAGCGGTTAATACATTTAGGCTATAGCAGTCCAACCAGTCCTGTTCAGTTAAGTCCATAAACTCACCAGTTCTTACCCCCCCTAATCCACCACAATTATTAACAAGAATATCAATCGTTCCATAGCCGCTTACTGCCTTTTCTATGACTAAGCTAACCCCTTCTTTAGTCGTCAAATCAGCAGACACACCTATAGCAGCATACCCTAGTTGCTTAAAATCGTGGGCAATTTCCTCCGCTTTAGAGCGTGCACAAATAACAACATTTGCACCATTTTTTGCAAAGTACTCAGCTGTAGCCAAACCAATGCCTTTGGTGGATCCTGAGACCAAAGCCGTACGTCCTTTGAAGCTATTGCTATCAAGCATTTGTCTGCTCTACTTGGTTGAGGTTCCAGACTAGATTCCAAGGTTCTTGAACAGTCAACCCACCATCAATACATAGAACTTGGCCCGTAATAAAGGCAGATGCTTCAGACAAAAGGAACAAACAAGGATTTGCTATATCAATATCATGGCCAATTTTTCGGAGGGGGTGCAGACCGCAGGCAAGCTCTCTATATTCCAGGT
>NZ_LWGA01000704.1:0-8452 GCF_001635235.1 Oleiphilus sp. HI0117
CCAGATTGTGTTCGACCTTCTTTTGAGGCTAAGAATGCTTGAACCTCTTGCTCGGTGACTCTTACGCGTTGGTCAACCTGTCTTTTTTGAACTCTGGAGATGACCATTTCCCGGTGTATTTGTTCACGAGCACTGGCGTAGGTGTCGCCTTCTAGCTCAAGTTGCGCTTCAAACTGAGAGAGCGTCATGTTATTCGAACGAGCGATATTCTCTAGAGTGGTATTAAGCTGGGCATCACCAATACGAATACCGGTACGATTTGCCATTTGTAGCTGGATGCTTTCAAGAATTAATTGATCAAGCACACGCTGTCGCATAACTGACAACGAGGGAAGAGGGGTATTCTGGCGCTGTAAGCGTTTAGTGATCGAGTTTACACGTTGGGCTAGCTCAGACTGCATCACGATATCGTCATCGACAATGGCGATGACTTTGTCTAGAAGTACTGCATTTGGCCTCAGTTCAGGTCTAGAGTTTTCTTCAGCATGAGCCACAGAGGCCATACAGCTAAGTCCTAGTAGGGTGCTAAATAATAGGCTCAGAATTGAAGGTGATTTTTTGTGGGTGTGAGTAAACATCGCCATAACTATAAATAACTCTAATTTAAAATTTCTTCTCGGGCCGCATAGCCCGGAATATGTTGATCCATTCTACGGGTACTTTGTCCAAAACCGCCAACACCACTTAGTTGAAAACGGAACAAAAACCCATGTAAGACTTCGCTATCACTATCTAGATAAGATTGACTTAGCAATTGAACGCGCCAGCAGCAGCTACTATATTCAATGCCTGCAAGCGAACCAATGCTGCGCTCTTCCTCAAGGTCGTAACGAAGACGGCCTATTAGACTGGTTTGAGGATAAATAGGCGCAATAAAAGAGGTGTCGATTTGCTCTAGCTCACCCTGGATATAGCGATGGCTGAAATTCAGCACATGACGGTAGTCTTGACTGTGTAAGTGCAAACTCGTATTGCCTTCCTGGGTCTGGTTGTTTCTGGCATCCCATAAACCACTCGTTGCCAGCTCTACACCTGGATAGGGACGGAAGATAAACTCGGTCGCCAGCAGGGAGTCTTTGCGGTCGGCCTCTCCAACGCCATTTATGCCAACTTCGCGATCATCGTAGTGGTAAACCTGGCCAATGCTGACAATAGCTTTCTCTTGCCCAGTTTGCATGTCGGTCCAACGATTGGTGATACCTATCGTCAGGCTGTTATTGTCACCGACTCGATCACCGCCACTAAAGCGATAGGGACTAAACAGTCGCTGATAGTTGAAGCTAGGTAAGGTACTGTCGAAATTAGGAAGAGCATCTTGGTCTACGCTCTTGGCATTCACATAGTAAGCTCGTGGTTCCAAGCTGTGGCGAATCGTGGATGACTTGAAGAATTGGCTTTCACTGAATAAAGAACTTCGGTCGAAGAATAAAGCCGCATCAAGTTCATAAATTGGAATGGTGCGAGAGATATTATTGTCGACAGGCGTATAATCTTCAAGAAAGTAGTCGGTATGGTCGATACTTACAGATGGGCTGATATAGCCCCAGCTCTTAGATAAAGGCAATGATACCTTGGGCTGGTGTCGAACGCGTGAGCCTATAATACGTTCATCCCCGACGAGACCTTCCTGGTCACGATAGAAGTAGACATATTGGCTGTGCCAGTCGAGTTGCAGTTGTTTGTAGATAGAACCGAATTGATAATTTAGTTCAGGTAAGCGTTGATAAGCTTGTTCGCTTGCCAGCAGTGTTTCATCGATACTTTTGTATTGCTGCATCAAGAAGCTGAATCGCCAGTTATCCTCTGAATAATGGAGTTCAGCCCTTCGATCAAGGTTATCACTTCGGTTTATATTCAGCCCCTGGTTCAAATCATCCAGGTAGTCAAAGTCGCTGATCTGGCTATATTTGAGCGTGCCATACCAGCCGTCATGATGCGCATTGATATCCTGACTAAAGCTGAGGCCCCAGCGAGCGTCCGTGTCATCTGGGCCGATTGCTTTCTGCTCGCTATTATAGAACTTGTCTTTGCTGATGTAGCCTAAGTTGAGCTCGCTATTGGTATAAGTGCTAGCATGCCGAAGTTCTAGATCGGAATGTACCCCTCTGCCATGAACATAGCTGGGCGTAAACGTCGCATCGTAGTCGGGCGCTAAGTTAAAATAATAGGGGGTCGATAGAAATATGCCGTTCTCTGTATTTGAGGTACCGAATGAAGGATATAAGAAGCCCGACTTACGGCGGTCATCGATCGGAAACGAAAACCAGGGAATGTACATCACAGGCGTATCTTTAATCAGAAAACGGGTGTTTTTTGCTTGGCCGAAGCCTTCTTCTCTATTGAGAGAAATGTTTTCTGCAGCGAAGGCCCAGTCTCTTTTCTCGGGCGGACAGCTGGTAAATAAGCCATCATGAATGAGCAGCGTATTTTCGTCTGCCCGTGTTATTTCTGAAGCTTTGCCGTTAATTGAAGTTTTGGGGTTCGAGAAGCTGGCATTGATGACCGAAACTCTATCGCTGGTCATATTTACCGTTGCGCTGTCACCTTTTAGTATCAGATCGGGGCTGCTTAGTACGATGTCGCCTTTAAGTTCAGCTGTCTGGCTAATTTTGTTAATGGATGCTTCATTACTTTGAGCATGGTAAGGCCCGTGAGTAAATTCGATATCGCCCTTAAGCTCCAGGTTTTCATCAGGAAGGTAGTTAACTTCCTTGGCGTGAATCACAATACCTTCTTCAGGCTTAACCGGTTTTTCTGATGTCAGCTCTGTTGAAGGTGACGCAGACTTTGCTGATGAGCATGCCTCTGTTGTTAGCGAACTATTATCATTTGCCCAGACAGATGCGCTCATGCTTAACATTAAAGGCACTGCTCTTATGAAGATGCGCTTTGATGGAGCTTTAAATGGCGATAATGTTGGCAATGCAGAGATCCAGTATGAGTAGCGAGAGGGTTAGCTAGTTTAATGAACAAACCTAGTTGCGAATAATAAACGCTGCCAGGAGGGATGTCATTTAACTTTTGTTGAGACTCAAAGCCAGTCGCTTGGATTTATTCTCTCATTTTTTTAATTCGCTAAGTTTTGCTGCGCACATATAATTTGATTAGGATAGCCGCAGCGAATGAAGGTCATGCCTTTCTTAGTCATATACACTGACGCATACATAGCCAAAGCGATAAAGTCTTATTCAACTCAATAGAAGAAAACACATTAGGATTAATTGATGGATCAACGGTATCAAGCACTCTGTACCTGGGTTGCCGAAGCATTGGAGATAGAAAAAGCCGAGCTCTCGGTTGTCTCGGGCGATGCAAGTTTCAGGCGCTACTTCCGCTTTCAACAGCCCGGCCAGTCTTTAATCGCAATGGATGCTCCCCCTGAAAAGGAAGACTCTAATAGCTTTGTTTGCTTGGCACGTAGTTGGCGAGAGCAAGGGGTCAATGTTCCGGCTTTGATAAAAGTTGATTTGGATAAAGGCTTTCTATTATTAAGCGATTTGGGAGATGAGCTATTGTTGCCTTACCTGAATCCCGATAGCCCGGTGATAGAAAGTGGTAATAAACACTATGCGCAAGCCATGAAGGCGCTGCTAAAGATCCAAAGTCTTAAGCCAGCAAATGATTATGCTCTACCACTCTATGATAGTGCACTGCTGCAACGGGAAATGGCCCTGTTCCCAGACTGGTTGCTTGAGAAAAAGCTTGGTCTTGATTTGAGTGAAGACGAGAGGCAGCTTTTAAAGGCAAGCTTTCATGCTTTGGAAGAAAGTGCTTTGGCTCAACCACAAGTCGTTGTCCATCGTGACTATCATGCGCGAAATTTGATGGTGGTTGGTGAAGAGCTGGGAATAATCGATTTTCAGGATGCGGTGCAAGGTCCTAACACCTACGACCTGGTTTCCCTGCTTCGTGATTGTTACATCGTTTGGCCAAACGAGCAGCTTGAGTCTTGGTGCAGAGACTTTTACGACTTATTGAGTGATTCGGCTGAGCGACAAGCGAGCTTTGAACAGTTCAAACGAGATTTCGACTTAATGGGCATGCAGCGGCATCTGAAAGCGGCCGGTATTTTTGCTCGTCTATCCCTGCGAGATGGAAAGCATGGCTATTTGAATGATATTCCAAGAACGGTGCAGTATATCGTTAAAGTCAGTGCGGCTTACCCTGAGTTTCAGGAGCTGACTCACTTTCTTGAGCAGAGGGTATTGCCTGGGCTATCAGAAAAGCTGGGAGCTTCTTCATGAAAGCGATGATTCTTGCAGCAGGCCTTGGCAAGCGTATGCGGCCTTTGACGGAGCATGTCCCCAAGCCTTTATTGAGGATAGGTGAGAAGTACCTGATCGAATTTCACTTAGAGAAGCTCGCTGCGGCAGGTATTCAAGATGTGGTGATTAATACGCATTGGTTAGCTCAGCAAATTCCGGCTAGCCTGGGGAATGGCGAAAAGTGGGGCCTACGTATACATTACAGTCACGAATCTGAACTTCTGGAAACGGCGGGTGGTATTGTTCAAGCGCTTTCAATGTTGACGGACGAAGCCGAGCCAGAGTTTTTGCTTATCAATGGCGATGTTTATAGTGAGTTGAATATTGCTGAATTTCTGAATAACGCTTCTACTCACAATGAGTCGCGGGAGGCTTATCTCGCGCTAGTGGATAATCCTGAGCACAATTTAAAAGGGGATTTTGTCTTACAAAGTAGCGGTAAGTTGTCAGCGAATACAAATGATGGCAAGCACCTGACCTATGCCGGAATTGCTTTGTTTCACCGAGATTTCTTTAAGGATATAAAACCTGGCCCTTCGCAATTGGGCCCTCAGCTACGAACTGCGATTGAAGCACAGCGAGTTGGTGGTGAGCGTATCCAGAGCTATTGGCTCGATGTTGGAACGCCGGAGCGCTTACAAACACTCAGGGATAGAGTGTCAGCATAAACAGGCAAAAATATGACGGTTTTATTTGTTTGTGTTGACGAACTTTTGGCTCCTTTCTTCATACCTTAGATTGAAAGGCTAGTTTTTAATATTAGCTTTATATAAAGTATTTCAAGTTAATTTGTTATTTAACAATAGCTTAAGTTTAGTTTTCTAGGCTTTGCTTATCGCTTCAGGTTTTGTTTTTTCCAAAATCACCATTAGGCGCAGTTTATGCATATTCCATTAGAAATATTTATTGATGGAATAATCTCATGTCTTTTAAAGCTCTTTCCCGGCAGAAGCTAACGGGCCGCACTCTTGTTTTATTACTGTTGGCTGCCTTTGTTCTGGTGCTGGCCTTATCAAGCCTTGAACCTTTAAAGTTTTTGAACCTTCCAGGTTTGTTGCTTGTGGTTTTGGGAACGTTTACCGGGGCTGTCTTGAGTCACTCATTTGACGATTGCCTTGCCGCATTTCGACAAGCTTTTCCAAGAAATAAAGCCGAGCACTCTGACGTGGCAAACGAAGCCAATATCATTCTTCATTTTGCTCAGCTTTGGTTTAGAAACCAATACACCCTGATCGACCGGGATTTATCAAAACTGGATAAACCTTTTTTGAAAAAGGGGCTGCAGATGATCAGGGATCGCCAGCCAAGCGACGATATTCTTTCACTTCTCAATTGGCAGATTAGCCAGGTAAATTTAAATGAAGGGCGCTATATAGGCATCTTCCGCACCCTGGCGAATCTTGCACCGACTTTTGGTATTGCCGGTACCGTGCTGGCCTTGCTCAATATAGCTTTTATCTTGGAGCAGGGCAGAGCCGTTTCTGAGGCGGCAAGCCTTATGGGTTTTGCCTTGGTTAGTACCTTTTATGGTTTAATCCTGGCGAGCTTTGTATTCAAACCGATTGCTGAAAGGCTGGAGCAGCGTCGATTAAAAGAGGTTCAGCATATTACCTTGCTTGCAGAAGGTATTGTTCTGATTCACGAGCGTCGGACGCCTGCGGTGATTCGCGAGACCTTGATGACTTACATCGAAAGCATGAACGCATTATCAGCTAATCAGCAAACCACTAAAAAGCCAAAGCGAGCTTCGAAGAAGCCAATGTTAGTGAAATTTGGGCTTCAGCGCTCTGCTTAATAAACTTCTACTGCTTGAGAAACGTAAATGAGTAGTGCATTAAATCGCTCAGATAATTATTCAGACTTACGCCATAGGCGTCCTGCTGATAATTTCAAGGCCATGTTATCTAAAGTCGATGGCTTCGCAGAGAAGGCTCAGAAGAAGGACGCAAGCTCTTGGTCTGAAAAACTTCGACTTGCTAAGTTTCAATCAAGTGAAGGTGTGTCTGAGCAAGGCTCGAACTCTTCCATATTTGTTGATTTATTCCTGCTCATGCTAGCGCTGGGCTTATTGCTGTATTTAACGTTTCGCTCAGTGCAGGCACCTGTTTTGGCGCCTGTTGAGAAGCCTGCTGATTTGTCTGTGTTCACTGATGAACTGATGGATTTGACCGGTATTGGCCAAGAGGGTGGCGAACTTGATGCTTCAGTACTCGCCACGCTTATCAATACAGGAAACTTAAAACAGCATGTTCAAATAGAAGATTCTGAACCCTACCTAAGCTTGCAACTTAGTTCTCGTGTTCTTTTTAATGCAGGGTCTTATGACTTGGCTCGTTCAGGGGCGTCTATTTTGGATAGCTTGCTACCAGAGCTTCGAAAGCAAGCAAAGCCAATTGTTATTGAGGTTCACACAAATGGCTATGCATCCTTGTATGGCGAAATCACCTCCGAGCAGGAACTAAGCGAAAGACGCGCGGAAACCTTAATGGACTTCTTTATTTCTGAGGGAGTCGCAGAAGCTCGTATCAGTGCTAAAGGCTATGGTGACTCTAGACCAGCCAGAAAAGAAGACTCGGCTCAGGCGCAAGAGCTGAATCGCAGGGTGCTTTTGAAGCTAGAGAAATAGTGCTTTAGCTAAGCTTTGAATTTGCAGTTGTGCAAAAAAATAGATGAAGCTTAGCGTCGCTAAATTTGTTGCTATGATTAATACGCCACTTTTTTTGCTTTTGAAAGCAGACCTAAACCTAGCATTGCCGGCGAGATCTAAAGCAAGCATTTCGAAGCGCCACAAGCCTCATATTGGCGGGCTGTTTTTCACCTTCTGAAACAGAGGTAATATTGCAAGGTCTAAGAAATTCTAACGGTGCTGGATAAATTCATTAAGAATATCCAATACGCTATCTGATAAGCCAATAAGCTCTTCAACTGCACCCTGCAGAGATAATGGTTCAGCGCCTGCTCGTGCGACCTTATAGATTTCTATGCCCTTAGCGTGTACTTTCGGATGAACATCTTCATAAAGCTCTTTGAAGCGACTCTTGGAACTTAGCTGCTGTCCTTTATCAGACATTAGGTATTTCCCAAGGCGACATTGGGTATGATCTTTTAGCTCACTCTCTTGTACGCTGTTTTGTCCAAATAATGCAAAACGGATAACCTTATCTACCCACACAATATGGTCACTCTTGGCCATGCGAAGCAGTACATCATCGTTGCTTACATCAAAGTAGCTCAAACACTCTACTTGCAGGTCACGTAGATATTCGACATTTTTATACATATCTTTGAAAATGGTGAATGATTCATTAATGCCATCAGCGGTATTTTGCACACCTCTTGCCATATCTTGTGCTACGGAAGCTTGCTCTGTTGCTGCTGAGGCAATTTGAGCTGTTGCATCAACATTTTCTGTAGCAGCGGTTTGAGCATCAGAAATTGTTTGAACTAACTGTTTTCGGTCTTGATGAGAGTCTTCTAGTACACCAATAGTTTCTCCTACGATGCGTTCTACATCATTAGCTCCATTTACTACACCGCTCACAATAGATTGAATTTCACTCGCTGCTTCAGCACTGCGGTGAGCGAGTCCACGCACTTCATCGGCGACTACGGAAAATCCGCGTCCAAACTCTCCTGCTCGTGCGGCTTCAATAGCAGCGTTTAACGCGAGTAAATTCGTCTGATCAGCGATTTCATTAACAGTAGTCGTCAACTGAATGATACTTTTAGTTTGTTCAACAAAAGTTTCGGCATTACGCCCAACATCTTTGATAGATGATTCAATTGAGTCTAGTTTTTGAACAAGTAAACTAAGGGCGTCACTGCCTCTACCAGCCTCATCGCATGTATGCTGGGCACGCTCAAGTACCTGTTGACCAAGTGACTCTATTTCTTGCGCGGTAGCAGACATTTCTTCGATAGCGCTCGCTAGTTGAATCGATTCGGATACAACCTCATCTAACCGGCTGTTTAGCTGTAAACCTTCACGTCCAAACCTTGATACCACTTTTGCCGAATCAACTGTCTTGTCGGCGATTTTAAGAAGATCGGCGTCAGACTCGTTTTTTACGAACGGTAACAGCCATGCTGGGGCATTTGTTTCTGTCACTTCTCCGCTAGCAAGCTTTGAAAGCCAAAGAGTTACAGTAGATTCTTTTAAAAACATCAAGTATCCGCAGAATTAGAAA
>NZ_LWGA01000705.1:0-1804 GCF_001635235.1 Oleiphilus sp. HI0117
CCGGTCGAGCGGCGCACTAAAAAAGTCGGCTGCGCTATTGAGTAGCGTTTCTTTCTGGCTTAATTTGTCGTGGCTGATATGTCGGGCGGCGTCAAAGTCCGGGTCGTCAGTCCAGACGGGTAGGTCTAGATTGAGAGGGTATTCGACTAAGCGCTCACGAAAGAATGGTTCATTCCCGAGTTTTGACTGGAGTACACGTTGAAAGTGCTCAAAATCAAGTGTGTTGTCGCCTTTAGGGCGCTGGAATACGAAAACACCACCTACGTGGAGAGGGGTGTGTTCGGTTTCCAGATATAAAAACGAAGAATCAAGTTCGGACAGCTGCTGCATTCATCAGGCTCATGTTTATACTTTTAATGTTTATAGTATATCGAAGCTTTGTGCGATGGAATAACTTATTTGTCTCTCTGGACTGCAAGCTTTGCCAGCCCAGCAAGTGCTTCTTTATAAACGCTGCCTGGAAGAGTACCTAGGCAGTCGCATGCTTTTTGATAAGCTAGATCAGCCTGCTTTTTAGTGTAATCTAGCGCGCCACTATTTTGTACAGCGATACAGATTGCATCGAGCTGGCTTGCGTCACCATTACGGATGGCTTTACGAATTAGAACTCGCTCTTCTTCACTGCCGTTTTTCATAGTGTAGATCAGCGGCAAGGTTGGTTTGCCCTCGGCCAGGTCATCGCCGACATTCTTGCCCATTGTCTCGGCGTCGCCAATGTAATCCAGCATGTCGTCAACCAGCTGGAATGCTAAGCCTAGCTGCAGGCCGTATTCCTTTAAGGCTTCTTGTTGCTCAGTACTTGCGTTTGCAAGCAGAGCTGAAGAGTGAGACGCTGCCTCAAATAGCATTGCTGTTTTATTTTTTATGACTTCAAAATAGGCTTCTTCTGATACGTCAGGGTTTTTGCAGTTCATTAACTGGAAAACTTCCCCTTCGGCAATGACATTGGTTGCATTCGATAGCACTTCCATAACCGGAACGCTGCCGATATCGACCATCATTTGAAAAGCTCTCGAGTACAAAAAGTCGCCGACTAGTACGCTGGGAGCATTGCCCCACTTGGCATTGGCAGTAGAGCGCCCGCGGCGCATGTTTGATGTGTCGACAACGTCGTCATGTAATAATGTGGCTGTATGCAAAAACTCGATAATAGTGGCTAGTTTGCATTGATCCTGACTAGCTTCCCCTAAGGCTCTGCTGGTAAGAAGGACTAGTAAGGGGCGCATACGCTTACCACCGCTTTCGACGATATATTGCGCAATTTTTTCTACTAAGGGGACATCTGAAGATAACTGGGAAGTGATAAACTGGTTTACTTCACTGAAGTCTTTTTCAACGCTGTCGTAGATTGCCTGAATTTGCATATTGAATATCTTAAAATAGAGCCGACTAAAATTGGCTGACATGCTAGGGGGGCTGTGCTTGTCTGTCAAGAATTACTATCCGCCATACAATAATTAAAGTCTTGTTTTGGCTAGAATGTGCTTGCAACACTTGGTTGAATAAAATACAATTGCGCGCCCTAAAAGTCATGGGTGTTCTCAGTGATAGGGTTGCCAAAGAGCTTCCTTTAGAAACTGGAGATCAGATTTTTCAAAAAACTGTAAATATCAGTTTGGGGAAAATTGGTCGTAAGTAACACATGCGGGTAGAAAGTGAGGCCGGAGATTTAGTTCTCAATATATAGGTCTTGGTAAGTTTGATTCATCTGGGTAATGCTTATTATTAGCCGAAGTTCAGGTGTGTTAGGCGATATGAAAAATTTGGAGAAAACCAAATGTACGCAGTTATTGTAAGCGGTGGT
>NZ_LWGA01000706.1:0-6710 GCF_001635235.1 Oleiphilus sp. HI0117
AGCACTCTAGTAATTCTTATGCTTTAATATAAGACACTAGTTCTATCGTTATAAAGGCTTATTTCGAGCATACTCAAATATTATCTTATATTATTGCTTTGCATTTTTAGTAGTCTAGTTCACGCAAAATCACCAGACGCACAAACTATAGCGATAGCAGCGCCTCATATCACTAGCCTAATTGAGGAAGACCAGTCTGGCATCTATCAAGGCATTCTGAACGAAGCTATTTCAGATATGCCTTTCAAAATCATTCAATCATATACGCCTTATAAACGAGCCCTGGTATCATTTGAGCAAGGCCATACAGACTACATTTATTCTTTCACGCAAGTGATGCAAGAAAAGCTAGGAAATGAGAATATCATTGCAAGCTTTCCACTAGGTGCCTTCGCTTATTATATGTTTAGCCCTCTCGACCAAAGCCCTTTAACTAGCTCCAGTCAACTTAAAGGACTTAATGTGGGTGCCGTACATGTGCACGAGAACTATTATAAACATAGACTTAGCGAAAAAATAAAACTAGACAAAGTATACAAAGACGCCCAGAACTTGAAAAAGCTCAAAGTAAAGCGTATTGATGTCATGATCGCAGCGCTTCCGGACTTGCAACCTTTCGTAGATCAATTGAGTTACTCTGCCAAGCACCCTCTTGTAGAAAGCTATGACCGTATTACGTGTCATAACAAAGCGCTCACACAAAGCTTCCTTGATGAGCTTTCACCAAGACTCAAAAGAATGAAGGACTCAGGCCGCTATAAAGAAATTTCCGGCGAGTTATTTTTTGACTTCGATAGTGAGTATAAACAACAATAGCCGGCTACCGTACAGATCGAAACAATACATGAAGCGACAATGGCTATTGCACGACTCAAGTATTTTACCTTATTAGGTTTTTTACTATTTTTCAGTAAGTTAGCAGCAGCGGAAGAGTCTATTGATTGTTTCTTAAATACAGCGGCGAGTATGCCCGCTGAAACAACGCTGGCCGAAGTTGCTCACTCATGCACACAACAAAAAGACAAACCACTTATTCCGAGGCGATGATAACCCGGATATCGACGACTACCTAGGTCACTATGAAATTACCGGTGTGATGGACTGGGGGCGCTATAAACTCAGCAGCTCGGTGAGATACAACTTCGACACAGGTTATGGGTCTGCGGAAACCGGATTCAGTTTTCCGATGTGGGGGCGATTAAGAGGTTTCATACAATTTTTTGAAGGCTATGGAGAAAGCCTAATTGACTATGACCACCGGGTACAACGAATAGGCCTGGGCATATTGCTCACCGACCTACTCTAGAATGAATGCTCCAGGAGCGCTTTAGACGCAGAGAGTATCGCATGCTGGTTGTCTTCTTCCAGTTTGAAGCGTTCCTGATCCAGCTTAAAAATCACTCGTTTGTCAGTTTGCTTACGCGCCTCATGAGTTGGCATGTGCTCTAGCGCATCATACATTTTGATAAACACTGAAAACCGCTCATCTTCATGCAGGTTGGGGGCTAAATGGTCAAGTAGCACTTTAATTCTAATGCATCCTTCCGACAGCTCAACCTGCTCGTCTAACATGCATTGTGCGATAACCTTAATGCTGTTGAGGGCCTTATCTTTCTTTTCAGCCACCTCCTCCAGATAAGCTTTTTTCGCGTCCTCTATTCTTTGAATTTTGTTCCATGTTTTGAAGCTAAAACGGAATAAGAAAATAGAAACAAGACTACCGACAACAATTGCAAGCCAGATAAAGTTCTCAGACATATAACAAATCAACTCGAAAGATAGAAAGCGCGAAATTATAGCAGCTTCAGCAAATAGTGTATTTATTTTAAAGTGATTACTAGTTCCTTATAGGAATGCACTCAAATTGACACCGGTCATCACACTAGTAGAAACCTCGTAGTATGCTCACTTCAACAAACTCATTTATACATTACAAATTTTATTGGAGGCAAGATGGAATCTCCCAAGGTTTACGTTCGCGATTACATGCACCCAGCGACATACTCATTTAAACTTGATACTAGCGTTGAAGAAGTCGTTAAAACACTTACCAAAAGCCATATCGTAGTAGCGCCAGTGTTAGATACTGACGGCAAACTGGTAGGTTTTATCACTGAGCAAAACTGCATCAAGCAGATGCTCAACAATACCTACTATTGTGATAGCCACGAAGTAGCAGCTGACATTATGCGAGAGAATCCTCTATCCGTATCCCCTGATGAAGATATTCTTAAGCTAGCAGAAAGCATGCTAAGGAAAGGGCCCAAGATCTACCCAGTAATAGAAAATGATAAAGTGATCGGCATTATTAGACGTGCTGATGTACTAAAAGCACTTAGCCTGGCCAAAAAAGATATGTGTGCAGTGAAGTAGTATTATGCTTCTCTAGCAGGCTAAAGTTGTTCTAACTTCATTTAGCCTGCTCTATCTTCAGGTTCTTAAAACTCCATTCGCGATATGCCCCCATTCCCCCTCCCTGCCGAATAAAAGGTTCACGACAACTCCATTTCAAAATTTGCTATACCAAAAGTAAATTTCTTGTCTGCGAACATAAATAGTTCCGATATCTTCATAGACCTAGGCAATAAAGTTTAATGGTCTAATATAGTAAGTGTGTTAAGATTCCGCTTTGTATTCATTACTCCCAAAAGGCCTGGCAAAATGACTCAGAATAACAAGATAAACATACTTGATGCCTCTTGGTTGGCATTGGATACCGAAGAGACGCCAATGCATGTTGGCAATCTGCAAATTTTATCTCTCCCCAAAGATGCTCCTGCTAATTTTTTACGCGACGATGTTCATCGCATGAAATCGGCTGGAGATATTGTTTCCCCCTGGAACAAAAAGCTCGCGAAGCCTAGCTTACTGGGCCGCTTACTCGCACCGTCTTGGGTTATCGATAAGAACATAGACCTAGATTATCACGTACGTCATTCGGCTCTACCCAAACCAGGCGGTGAACGAGAGTTGGGTATACTTGTATCGAGATTACACTCCAACCGTATGGACTTTAAACGCCCTCTATGGGAGTGCCATGTCATCGAAGGTCTGGAAAATAATCGCTTTGCCATCTACACCAAAATGCACCACTCCTTAATTGATGGCATAAGCGGTGTACGTTTATTGCAACGCACACTAAGCGAGTCTCCAGACGATATCGATACAAGACCGCCTTGGTCTATTGGTACGCCAAAGAAAATTAAAAGCGGCGAACACATTGCGACTTGGCAAGGCGCGCTTGATCAAGCTATCGACGCAATCAAAGAACAAGCCTCGAACACCCCGCAGTTAGTGGGTGCGTTGGCAAAACTGGTCAGTTCATCCGTTCAGGATAGAGTTAAACTTTCTGCTCCGTTTACTGGTCCTAATTCAACCATTAACACCCGGGTGCAAGCCGCTCGCCGCTTTGCTACACAGCAATATTCTTTAGACAGAATTAAGAAACTGGCAGCAGAGGCGGATGCCTCGTTAAACGATATTGTGCTTTATTTATGTGGCACCTCGTTGAGGCAGTTCCTATTAGAAAAAGGACAATTACCTGAGCAACCTTTAACAGCAGGTATTCCGGTTAATATTCGCCCTGCGGATGACACAGGCACAGGTACGGCCATTAGTTTTATGATCGCTAGCTTAGCAACCAATGAAGCGGACCCGCTTCGCCGCTTAGCAACCATTAAAGAGTCGACCCAGATTGCGAAGGAGCACTTACAAAGCTTGCCTAGAGCATCGCTGACACAGTACACGATGCTGATGATGGCACCCTACTCTTTACAGCTTCTCACAGGCCTGGGCGGAAGAATGCGTCCAGCCTTTAACATTACAATATCTAATGTCCCTGGACCGAAAAAGGCTCTCTACTACAATGGCTGTAAACTTGAGGCGATGTACCCAGTATCATTAATCGCCCATGGCGGCGCATTGAATATTACTTGTTTAAGCTATGATGGTTCACTGAATTTTGGCTATACCGGTTGTCGTGACACCTTGCCAAGCATGCAGAACCTGGCAGTATTTTCAGGAGAAGCGCTCGAGGAGCTTGAAGGCTTACTTACAAAAAAAGCCAAGACAAGAAAGACGAAAACTAAAAAAGCCACGACTCGCTAATTATAACGAGGCTCATCAGGATACGCTTAGCGTATCCTGAATCAAACTGACCATCGCAGGCATACCTCCCAGATGAGTCTTAATGTTTATCTTAACATCAGGGTACTGCTCCCTAGCCTTAGCAACTTCGGCCGGAACGTCTTCTATAACATGCCTACCGGCTGACAAGAAGTAAGGCAAGACATCTACTTCAGATGCTCCCTGCTCTATACACTGGATAATTGAGTCGGGTATTAATGGCTCAGCCAGCTCCAAAAAGCCAGTATTGACGATCGCATATTGAGCGCCGACCTTATTCTGAACGCTACGGGAAAGCTCCCGTACTTCATCATTGGAGGACGCTCGTCGTGAGCCGTGTGCAACAATTACTAATGCTTTCATAATGTCCTACTATATTAACCATTTTTTCATTGGGCTCAGTATACTACTCTGCCTACGAGTACTCTATGAGAACAACACCTCAGTCTTTTCCATAATTAACCCTGTGTCAAGACCCTTAAGGCGACCCCTGCCGCTGCCGTTCTATTCTCGACACCAAGTTTAGGAAAGATCATTTCCAAATGTTTATTCACCGTTCGAGGGCTCATCGATAGAATTTCGGCTGCTTCGCGGTTAGTTTTCCCATTCGCTATCCAAAACAAAACTTCCGCCTCTCGCTCAGTTAAATCGAGATTTGCTTTTAATAAAGCAGCTTCTGTTGGCTTGTTCCCGTCAATCAGTTTAATTAGCTGGTCGCCATTGGAATGTTTGCCTACCCTCTTCAGAGATAAAGGATATTCTAGTGCTTCTAAGTTGAGACTATCCCCGTCCTGCGGAGACCCAGCCAACCATGGAGAAAGCATTTTTGTAAACGCCTCAGAACCATCTGTCGGAGAGATATTAGCTTTGGCAAACAAAGCATAGGTTTGCGGGGTGGCCCAGCGAACAATGCCTTTTTCATCAGCCGTGAAGAGATGCTGCCCAGTGCTATCCAAGGCACTTTGCGCACTCTTGGTTAAACGCGCATTGCTCAAATGCACCTTCATACGCGCTAGCAATTCTGTCGGGTTGATGGGTTTAACCAGGTAATCAACACCACCCACTTCCAAGCCTCGAACAATATCATCAGTATCAGATAAACCCGTCATGAAAATAACGGGAATATCTGCGAGGTCTGCATTTTGCTTTAGCTGGCGACAGGTCTCAAAGCCATCCATTACGGGCATGACTGCATCGAGCAGTATTACATCGGGCCGAATGCGCTTAGCGATCGTTAGGGCTTGCTTGCCTTCCAGAGCAACCAGCACGTCCATTCCTTCCGCTTCCAAGGCATCGTTAATCATGCTCAGAGCATCGGGGGAGTCATCAACAACCAACACAATATCGGTCTGGCTTAAAGGCGTCATCATTTAATCACTTAAGGCTTGCGCAAGTTGGTCGAACTGGAAACTGTCACTCATAGCAAACAGGCTCTGCATAAATGGCTCCGGTAGTAACTTAGCTGATTCTACCTGAGCTAAAGTTTGCACGACACCCTTTCGGTAGCCCATTTCGGCGTAGGCTTTTAGCTCACGAATTAAGGGGTCGTTGGGAATAACGAAGGCGTCACTAGTTTGTGCTTCTTCAGGGTTACCATCGCGCTCTTTAGACAAGACTTTAACCGAGTCGAAATCTTCACTTTCATTTTGCGATATCCAGTGCAAGCCCAGATGCTCAGCTAGCTTATCTAACAGAGCCGCATTGTTAATCGGTTTAATCAAATAATCAGAATAGCTGGCCGTGGCAATGGAGTCGCTCGATGGCATTTGTGCATTGGCAGAGAGCATTAAAATCGGAACACTAATTCCCTCACTACGTAAATCATCAGCCAATTCGTAACCTGTTTTGCCAGGCATCGAGACATCGAGAACAAATAGATCTGGCTTGGCCGTATCTAATAGCGCCATACAAGATGGTGCATCAAAAGCCTCTAAGGTAGTAAAACCCAGTGGAATGAGTAAGTCTGACAAGAAGCCCCTTAGAACCGGGTCATCATCTACCAAACAGATAGTTCGCTGATAACCTTCGTAGCCAACTATCTTGGCCTTAACTGCTTCTTCTACCTGCTGAGTATTATTCACCCAGGGCAGCATTAAGCTCACCTTAAAACAACTGCCCTTCCCAAGTTCTGAGTCGACCTGTAACTCTCCACCCATTACTTCAGTTAAGAGCTTCACGATAGTCAAACCAAGACCTGTCCCCTGCACATTCGGTGTATGTGTATTACGCACCCTTTCAAAAGGTTCGAATATACGTGCGAGGTAGGAAGCCTCTATCCCTGGCCCGGTATCTTTGATAATGAATTCTGCCACCTGAGAACGGTACTTCACCGTAAAGTCGATTGAACCTTCTTGTGTATACTTCACAGCATTAGACAGAACATTGATCAAAACCTGGCGCAAGCGCTTTTCATCTGCCATCACCATTTTCGGCAATCGCCCTTCTATATTGAAGTTAAGCTCAATCCCTTTGTTCTTAGCCTGCATTTGAAACATACTGGCAAGCTGATCGAGCAATTCAGGTAACTGAACCTTGTTCCGAAACAAGTCCAAGCGCCCAGCCTCAATCTTTGATATATCAAGCAG
>NZ_LWGA01000707.1:0-3341 GCF_001635235.1 Oleiphilus sp. HI0117
TTAAAGGTAAACTTGAGTCTACCCTTAAGGATGGCTTCGCGTCAGGAAAGTTGCTTGCTCTTCTAAGCGTTTGCAATCAGTCTTCACACTCTGCGTACCGACACTTAAACAATAGCAGGCAACGTGCCAATTACAAATATTAATATTATTTCCCTTATTAGTCAGTAGATTACAGTTCTTTTATAGAATTACCTTGAAGTATTATCACAAGTATTGGACCATACTCTTGATGACAGGAAGTGACAATATTTGTCAGTTACTCACACTATGCGAAGCTTTCTTTTAAATCTGAAAACTTCCACTACACTTCCTTATATATGTATGCGTTTATCAGCAAGCGCTAAACCGTTTAAAGCCAGTTATTTAGTCCAAACATTAGTTTGTGCATCTAAATGGTGAATTTAACTCAAGCAAAGAAGCCCCATGACAGCAGAAAACACGACACTTACTGGCTTGGCCAGAAAGTTTGTTTTGGATCAGTTACTCGATGAAGAAACTGCCCGAAAAGCACAGCTACACGCTCATCAGAACAATTTATCACTGGTTTCCCATCTGGTTCAAGCAAAAGCGGCTAAAGCCAAGGACCTAGCATTTTCTGCTGCGCAAGAATTTGGTATGCCTGTTTTGGACCTAAATGCCTTTCAGCAAGAATCCTTCCCCGAAAAGGTGGTTGATGAAAAGCTAATTAGAAAACACCATGCCCTGCCTTTATTTATGCGTGGCAATCGGCTTTTTATTGCGGTATCGGACCCAACCAATATTATTGCCCTTGATGAAATCAAGTTTCATACAGGCGCAAGTGTTGACGCAATACTCGTTGAAGATGACAAGCTTAATGCAGCCATCGAGAAGTATCTTGAGTCGCAGGATACAACGATGGGCGATCTGGACGATGCAGACCTTGACGACATCGATGTTGATCAGAGCGATGACTCAGACAATGAAGTGTCGGCTAGTGATGCGGATGATGCGCCGATTGTTAAATACGTCAACAAGATGCTACTCGACGCAATCAAAACTGGCGCATCAGATTTACACTTCGAACCTTATGAAAAAAGCTACCGCGTTCGCTACCGTACAGACGGTATATTACACGAAGTTTCAAAGCCCTCCATTAAACTGGCCCCCAAGATATCAGCCCGTTTAAAGGTTATGTCCCAGCTGGATATTTCTGAGCGGCGAATTCCTCAAGATGGACGTATTAAGCTAAAGCTATCAAAAACCAAAGCGATTGATTTCCGGGTGAATACCCTACCTACGTTGTGGGGCGAAAAAATTGTATTGCGTATTCTTGACCCGAGCAGCGCGAAAATGGGGATTGACGCATTGGGTTACGAAGACGTCCAGAAAGAGCTCTATATGGATGCGCTTCACCAGCCGCAAGGGCTTATCCTAGTAACCGGCCCTACGGGGAGTGGTAAAACAGTATCACTCTATACCGGTTTGAATATACTAAATACTGACGAACGAAATATCTCTACCGCGGAAGACCCGGTTGAGATCAACCTGGAAGGTATCAACCAGGTTAACGTTAACCCGAAGGTCGGGCTTGGCTTCCCTGAAGCGCTTAGGTCTTTCTTACGTCAAGACCCTGACATCATCATGGTGGGTGAGATTCGAGACCTGGAAACTGCGTCTATCGCGATCAAAGCAGCACAGACGGGTCATATGGTCATGTCGACCCTGCATACCAATAGTGCACCAGAAACCTTAACTCGTATGATCAATATGGGCGTTCCGGCATTTAACATCGCCACATCTGTCAGTCTTATCATCGCACAACGACTGGCAAGACGCTTATGCAGCGCCTGTAAAGAGCCTGCTGATATCCCTCCCGAAACACTAGAGAAGGAAGGCTTCACAAAAGAACAAATTGATACAGGTTTTACACTTTATAAACCAAAAGGGTGTGATAAATGTAATAAAGGCTATAAAGGCCGGGTGGGCATTTACGAAGTCGTTAAAAACACGCCTAAGATCGCTCAACTTATTATGTCCGAAGCCACTTCACTTGAAATCGCAAAGCAGGCAGATGAAGAAGGCTTTAACAACCTTAGAAAATCAGCACTTTTAAAGGCTATTGAAGGCGTCACCAGCCTTGAAGAAGTCGAACGTGTAACCAAGGACTAACACATGGCAAGCACCACAGATAAGACACTGTCCTTTTCCTGGGAAGGTACTGACCGGAAAGGCAATAAAACCACAGGCGTTATGGCCGCGGCAAACTCGGCCTTGGTCAAAGCACAGCTTCGTAAGCAAGGCATAAAACCCGTCAAAGTAAAAAAAGCGGCTGCCACTCGTGCGAAAGGGAAAAAAATAACCCCCTTCGATGTCGCTATTTTTACGCGCCAGCTTGCTACCATGATGAAAGCGGGCGTACCGCTTATTCAAGCCTTTGATATTGTTGCAGACGGCCTTGAGAATCCAAGCCTGCAAACACTGGTTATTGATATTAAAAATGAAGTCGCTGCAGGTAACAATTTTGCCGGCGCGCTTCGTAAACACCCTCAACATTTCGATGATTTATTTTGCAACCTAGTTGACTCTGGTGAGAAGTCGGGTGCACTCGAAACCATGTTAGACCGTGTTGCGACTTACATGGAAAAAACAGAGGCACTAAAGAAGAAAGTTAAAAAAGCAATGAGCTACCCCATTTCGGTACTGGTTGTCTCTTTTATCGTTACCACTATTCTCTTGGTAAAAGTTGTACCAACATTTGATGAAATGTTTAAGGGCTTTGGCGCCGAACTTCCTGCTTTTACTCAGTTTGTTGTTGGACTCTCTGAATGGATGCAGGAGTACTGGTTTATACTTATATTAACCATTGCGGGACTAGTCTTCGCATTTAAACAAGCAAGTCAACGTTCCGAGGCTTTCCGTGATGCAAGCGATAAGGCAAAACTCAAGATTCCTATCGTAGGTCGGATTATTGAGAAATCATCCATTGCACGCTTTGCACGCGTATTGTCTACCACTTTCTCAGCAGGTGTACCTCTTGTAGACGCTCTCGACTCAGTTGCCGGCGCAACAGGTAATATTGTTTATCGTAACGCCGTTTTTAAGGTGCGAGACGATGTAGCCTCGGGTACACAACTTCAATATTCTATGCGTTCTACCGGTGTGTTCCCCTCCATGGCAGTACAAATGGTTTCGATCGGTGAGGAGTCTGGTGCACTTGATACGATGCTAGACAAAGTCGCGACGCACTTCGAAGATGAGGTAGATGACCTGGTTGATAATATGACGGCACTAATGGAGCCGATTATTATGTCCGTTTTAGGTGTACTGATTGGTGGATTGATCATCGCCATGTACTTACCAATCTTCCAGATGGGACAGGT
>NZ_LWGA01000708.1:0-8548 GCF_001635235.1 Oleiphilus sp. HI0117
GATGACCCCATTTCTAAACGACTTTAATTCAGCACTTAGGCGCATACGCGAAGATGGCACTTATCAGAAAATCGTACAAACTTTCGTGCAAGAAGCCATGTCGGATTAACATGTATTTCTATTCCTAAATCATGTATCTGCAAAAAGTTATTAATTTTTCTTCCTCCGTGTAAACCTTTTCTAACTTCATTCGTTTACGCAATACAACCGACAAACAAATGGAGTTAGAAATGAATCAATCAAAGCTACTGGCTTATACCTTTGCCTTTTCAACCAGTCTTTTTGTGGCTGGCTGTGGCGACTCAAGTAACCAGGATGACACCGCACTAATGGGAGACTTGCAAGTCGCCGTCACCGACGCTGAAGAAGACTTTTTGACCTATCGAATTGAATTGGAATCCATACAACTCAAAAAAGCTAATGGCTCACTTGTCGAAGTGCTACCGCTTCAGAGTGAAATAGACTTTGTACAATATCAGGAGCTTTCTGAGCTTTTTGCCGTATTGTCTGTACCCGCAGGCGAATACCAAAGTGTTATATTGGGCCTGGATTACAGTGAGGCTGATATCGTTATTCAAGACGAAGAGGGTGCTTCTTATGAAGCTGCCATACAAGATGCCAATGGCAATGCGATTACTCAAATTGATGTGGAGCTAAATCTTAATGAAGGCAATAGCATCAATATATCCCCTTTCAAAACCGCTCAATTGACGCTTGATTTAGACTTGGCTGCCTCAAATACTATTGAGTCTTTCGAGCCACCCTTAGTAACTGTAGAGCCTTTCATGGTCGGCAGTACCGAGCTGGATATCGATAGGGAACATCGACTAAGGGGTTTACTCGAAAGTGTTGATCTGGCCACTAATACCATCGACATGAAACTAATTCCGATGCGCTTACGTCGCGGAACCTTTGGCGATTTCAACTTCCATGTCGATGACAATACACTGTATGAGATTGATGGCGTTGAGTACACGTCTGAAGAAGGCTTAAGCTTACTAGCAGAACAAGCTGAGGAGACCCCTCTTATTGCTTTTGGTGGCCCTTCAGAAGAAGGTGAGCAACGCTACTTGGCAACACAGGTACTCGCCGGTAACAGTGTTCCTTGGGCTGAACAAGATGTATTGAAAGGCATCATCACTGCACGCAGTGACTCAAGCATTTCGATTCAAGGTGCAGTCGTCGAGACTGGCGACCAGGCGGCTCACTTTCAGACAGAAGTCACACTGGCGGTTACTGAAGATACTGTTGTCACAGGTTATCGCTTAGGTGATGCCAGCATCGCCAATTTATCGGTAGGGCAACGAATACTAGCGTTGGGTGAATTTAACGCTGACAATAATGAATTCGATAGTAGTCAAGGCCATGTCAGAATGAAGCTCAATGCCATTGTGGGCGAAGTGGTGCAGGCATCTCCTTTGGAGTTGGATCTTAGCCATATCAACAAACGACCAATTGATCTTTTTGACTTTAGTGGCACAGGCCTTGATGCGGCTAATGATGCTTCACCTGAACAGTATGAAATCAACAGCTCTACACTGGATATTAGCGCTATCGAAGAAGATGAGTGGATGCAGGTACGCGGTTACCCCAGTTCTTTCGGCTCATCACCATCAGACTTTGACGCCTTAAGCATTATCAACCCGGACTTTAGCTCCCACCCTGCCCGAATGTTCGCTTTATGGCAGTCGCCTAGTACGACAGGGCTAACAATTGAGTCGAGTGAAATCGTATTATCACTTGAAGATGCTAGAACAAAGCTACACTTGAAAGGTATCCCCGGCTCAAGCCAGTTAAGCTTCTCTCCTGAAAAGCTTGTTAGTACTGCTGAAGAAGGACGTTTCAGTATTTTGATTCGCGGTGAAGGCGTCCATATGTTTACGGATTTTGACAGCTTTATTGGCTCGGCAAGTGAGTATCTACAAAATGGCCTTGCAGTGCATCAGTTAACTGCAACGGGGCAGTATACCGACAGCCTTAAGTCACTAGACGTAAATTATGTGACGCTACGTTTAAGCGAACCGCAGGACCTAGAGCAAGATCAGGAATAGAAAGAATTGGACTACACGACCATTCGTGTAGTCCAATAAACTAAAATCACTGTTTCGGGAAGCAAAGACAGAATGGGCAAACTGTGCAGGAAATAGAGCACTTTTTGAAAGAAGTCGAGCAACGGGCATTCCGTATGACCCAATTTGCTACGCGAAACGAAGCTGATGCGCTAGATATCGTACAAGAAGCGATGATCAAGCTCGTCAACAAGTATAGCAACAAGCCGCTTGCTGACTTGAGACCCCTATTCTTCAGAATATTGGAAAACAGCATTTTGGATTGGCACCGTAAGGAGCAGCTAAAAAAGAAAATATTCTTCTGGCGAATTGATGAAAGTGACGCCGAAAGCGAAGTCGAAATGGCTGACCTCAGCGCAGACCCACTGAACTTATTGGACAGTGAAAAACTAGGAGAACATTTACTTAAAGTCATCGAACAACTTCCAGTCAAGCAGCAGCAATGCTTCTTACTCAGGACGTGGGAAGGTTTATCGGTTCGGGAGACTGCAGAAGTAATGAAGATCAACGAAAATAGTGTGAAGAGCCATTACTTTCGCGCTATGGAAAAGCTGCGCTCATCAAAAGCGCAATTGCAGTAAACCAGAGTTCAGGTCAAGAGAATGAACGATAAAGAAATTCAACAACGAGCTAAGCAAGCGCTGGACGAAAGTACCCGGAATCTTTCCCCTAAAGTACAGCGCAGCCTATATCAAGCAAGACAAGACGCTATGGCACAAAATTCAAAGCCATGGTTTAGGCACCCCTTAGTAGGATTCACAGTGGCAGCAAGCTTTTCGGCTGTTCTGTTGATAAACTATTTGCCACAGAAGCAAGGAGAAAATATTCCAAACCTTGTTCAAGCAAATATTGACGACTTTGTTCTACTATCGAACTTCGACGAAACAGACTTGGATATTGCAGAAGATTTAGAATTCTCCTATTGGTTATCGGAACAACTAGAAAATGAAACAATACCTGAAACCTTATCTGTTAGTGAGCTGCGTAATGGCTAATGCATTCACTACTTTTCAAGTTCGAGCTAACGAAGCGCCTATTCAAGATATGAGCTTCTTTCTGTTTCTGGCCGAGACAATCGTCAATGGCAAAGAACTTGTAACGCCTATCGACTTACAGCAGATTAGCGATAACGAGCTGTCCAACTCCAAGGATCACGACTTGGTGCCCAGTGAACCTGAAAATAGCGAACAGGAGGCAAACCATGAATAAGCTTCCCAAGCACTTAATCACATTATTACTGGCCAGCTTTGTTTCGCTTTCTTTTGCAGAGGAATGGTCATCTTTGCCAAACGAAACCCAAATATTACTCATCCCTTTTCAATCACAATGGGATAGCTTAGACAAAACCAAGCAAGAAGCCTTGGTTACAGGGGCAAATCGTTGGGCAAATATGGATAAGGAGCAAAGAGAACTTGCGAAGCAGCGCTTTTCCAAATGGCAAACGCTATCACCTGAAGCACGCTCGGCCTTAAAAGATAAAATGCAGCGCTTTAAAGCCCTGCCTGCTGAGCATCAGAACTCTCTGAGAAAGAGTATGCGTAAATTTAAGCAACTCCCAGAGGCAAAAAAGCAAAAGCTGCGTCAGAGCTTCAAGCGGCTCAGCCCAAGCCAAAGAGCAAAGCTAAGACGTAATATTCGCAAGCCTTAGTCACTTCTTCTACCAAACCAGCCCAAAGCGCAGGTTCCATTGGGTACCGATATTGTCGAGGTCAATCGCTTCTTCAAACGATAACTCGACTTGATATCGATCGATTAACAGCTCAAGGCCTGCGTTGATTGAACCAGAGCTATCGGTTTCCAGATCACTTTCAGTGCTAGACGTTAATGAAGCACTCCGGCGGAAGATACTCGTTCGCGTCAAGCCTTCGCCTTGGAAGAAGTTAGTCCAGGACAGGCCAAAAAATGGACTTAATGCAGCGTGGCTATTCAATTCATAGAAGTAGCTTAAACTCAAAGACGGAGCCGCAAACCAGCCAGACTGACTGGCTTCCAAAGTAATAACATTTTCATTGAGGTAGCTTTGGTTGAGGGAGTCAACATATTGGAAGCCAAGCTGAAGTGAAGGTACGAGCGACCAAGCATCATAAGCAAAATAGCCACTAACTCCCGCACTGTATTCACTGGTCTCGCTATATTCTTCAAGCCGATTACCAGACGCTGCCCAAGCCTTCATCTCGGGTTTGCTATAGACATAACTCAATACCAGATCAACTGATAAAACAGGGTAGGCTAATGAAACACCAAAGCCCCACACCTTTTTCTCTAACTCAGCATCTTGGGCAAAGCTAGTATTTGCGGTTTCTTGCCAAGTATCCAGCGTGAGCATCGGCCCTTTCTGGCTAATAAAGGTGTATGTGAGATCTATAGATTCCGGGCTTAAATCAGCATCAAAACTATTGAAGCTAAGCGTTTCGCTATGCACGCCATAACTAAAGCTTAAAGAGTGCAGATTATCTTCACCAGACCAAGCAGATAGTGGAAATAACAAAAGTGCGAATAATCGATGCATATTAGGTATTTTGGTCCCATATAAAGAGTTCGAAGAGTAGCCTTAATGGCTCTGAATAGAAACCTATAAAAGCAATTCCACGCTTTCAAGCACACCCTAGTTCTGTTAAATTTCGCGCTCCACTTTCAAAAATAACAAGGATGCCACAAATGTCTCTACGAAAATTCGTGAGCTTTCTAGCAATCGTCATATCAGTTCAGTTTTTAGTTGCCTGTGATGACAAGGTTGAACACACCCACAAAGTAGAAAAACAAGACTCATACACGCTAAAACTGGCAGAAACCTGGGGGCCTAATTTTCCTATTTTTGGTGACACCTCCAAGAATATGGCATCGATGGTCGAGAAGATGTCGAACGGTCGCTTAAAGGTCGTCATTCACTCTTCAAACAAGCATAAGTCTCCTTTTGGTATCTTCGATATGGTTAAGTCAGGCCAATACGATATGGGCCACTCTGCATCTTACTATTGGAAAGGTAAAGTGCCTGCCACCATGTACTTCACTACCATGCCTTTTGGTATGATCGCCTCCGAACAATATGCATGGTTTTACTACGGCGGTGGCATGGAATTAATGAATGAGCTATATGGCCAGTACAATCTCATGTCCTTCCCTGGCGGTAACACAGCTAACCAGATGGGCGGCTGGTTCCAGAAAGAAATTAATACTGTAGAAGACCTGCAAGGATTGAAAATGCGTATTCCTGGCTTCGCGGGTGAAGTCATTGCCAAACTGGGCGCCAAACCTACGAATATTCCCCCAGGCGAGTTATATACCGCACTTGAACGCGGCACCATTGATGCGCTCGAGTGGGTAGGCCCCTCTCTTGACCTGCGCATGGGTTTCCACAAAATTGCACCGTATTACTATACCGGTTGGCATGAGCCCGGTGCTGAACTTCAGTTCCTGGTTAACAAGAAGAAGTTTGAAGGCCTACCGGCAGATCTTCAAGAAATCCTTAAAACAGCTATGAAAGCTTCCTCATACGATATGTATGCGCAAGCTATGCATGAAAGCGCTAAGAACTGGGCAACGATTAGTACCGAATATCCGAATATTCAAGTTAAAACCTTCCCTACTGAAGTACTTGCTGCGATGCGTCAGGCAAATGAAGACCTGCTAGCCGAAAGCGCCTCTAAAGATGAGTTCGCTGCGCGAGTGCTTAAGTCTCAGAAAGAGTATCTGGAAAAAGCACGTGCCTGGACCAATATGTCTGATAAGGCCTATTTAGATAGCACAGCCCCCTAAGATAAGGTCTGCACGTTAATACTATGCAAGTAATTCTAGCCCTGGATACTCTGTTTAAAAGCATTGCGCGTTTATGCGGAGTACTCTCGGCTAGCGCCATGCTCTTACTACTCATCAACGTTTTCTACGATGTGGTCATGCGCTATGGCTTTAATGATGTATCGATCGGTATGCAGGAACTGGAGTGGCATCTCTTCTCTTGCGTGTTTCTACTAGGTATTCCCTATGCGATTCAAGAAAATGCCCATGTCCGCGTGGATATTTTCTATGATCACTGGCAAGACCAGACCAAGGCCTGGATTAACCTCTTAGGTACGCTCATTCTTATCCTTCCCTTCATTATACTTGTGACTCACTTTAGCCTTGGTTTTGCTTATGAGTCTTATCAAATGGGTGAAGGCAGTGGTGACCCGGGCGGCCTACCTCATCGCTGGTTAATCAAGAGCCTGATGCCTTTGTCTTTTATACTGATTGGTTTGGCAAGTTTAAGCATGATCACTCAGGCTCTCCGTGTAATCGTTGGGAAAGAAGCTTACCCAAGAAGCAAAGAGGTCGGCTTGTCATGAGCGGTATCGTCATGTTCGTGGTTGCCCTGCTAATGCTGATGCTGGGCTTTCCCGTCGCCTTTACTTTTGCAGGAGTGGCTCTGGCATTTGGTATTTGGGCAGAGGGTTTTGAGCTGTTTGCTTTTATGCCCTACCGCATACAGAGCATTATGGAAAATACCATTCTGATGGCTATTCCCTTGTTCATTTTTATGGGCGTCATACTCCAGAAAACCAAGCTGGCTGAGCAACTCCTTGAATCGATGGCACAGTTATTCGGCAGACTCAATGGTGGCGTAGCCATTAGCACCATACTCGTCGGCTCTTTGCTCGCCGCCTCAACCGGTGTAGTCGGTGCCAGTGTGGTTGCGATGGGTTTGATATCCCTGCCTTGCATGCTCAAGTATAACTACGATAAACAACTCAGCTGCGGCACCATTTGCGCATCGGGCACCCTTGGTCAAATCGTGCCGCCTTCTATTATTTTAATTATTCTTGGCGATGTACTGGGTTTACCTGTTGGCGACCTGTTTAGAGCCGCTGTTGCGCCGGGGGTTTTGCTGATAGCTCTTTACATTGGCTACATAGTATTTGTAACAAGTCGAAACCCGGCCTTGGCTCCTGCTATGCCTATTTCAGAGGAAGATAAGAGCGAACAAATACGCAAAGCCTTATTAGCCATTATTCCTCCCTTAGCGCTGATTTTTGTTGTACTCGGTTCTATTTTTGCCGGTATTGCTACACCAACGGAAAGTTCAGCATTAGGTGGTATTGGTGCGATATTTCTGGTTCTACTCTACAAGCAGTTTAATTTCCAGATGCTCTGGGATAGCGCTAAGGAAACCGTCAACGTCACAGCAATGGTGTTCGCTATTCTGATCGGTGCCACGGCCTTCTCTATGACCTTCAGCTATTCTGGCGGCGATATGATACTGGAAGAATGGTTGTTGCAACTTCCAGGCGAAAAATGGGGTTTCTTGATTCTCACTATGTTGGTCATTCTGATTCTAGGCTTCTTTATCGACTTTGTTGAAATCTCTTTTATTATCATCCCTGTTCTGGCACCTATCGCAGAAACCCTAGGTATCAGCATGCTTTGGTTTGCAATTCTGATTGCAATGAACCTGCAAACCAGCTTCCTCACCCCTCCCTTTGGCTTTAGTTTGTTCTATTTAAAGGGTGTGGCACCGCCGAGCATCAAAACCAGTGATATCTACCGTGGTGTAATGCCATTTATTGCGATTCAGGTAAGCGTTCTTTTGGTCTTATTGATCAAACCAGAATGGTTCGGACTTTAAGTAGAATCTTATAAGCCAAGCCTAAGTTTGTGAACTAGTCAAAAATTTCGTTTATTTTTCCTCTCATGGTCTATTCTTAAAAGTAGGACTTAATAGCGCTTATCAAAACGGGATTGAAATGATGGTTACCACCTGCCCTCAGTTTACTGAGCTAGACAATGAAATAACGCAAGATTTTGCAGAGTGTTTACAAGAGAATATTGAGCAGATCGAAGCTTGTATCGCATTACTTGATAACTCAAAAGATCCGGAACTTGTTCATCGCCTTTTTAGAGACATTCACTCTCTAAAAGGTAATTGCCGTATGGTATTTCTCGACCCCTTGGTCGAAACAATTCACGCTCTCGAAGAAATCGTCTCTGACATGCGCCAAGGCCAGCGTACCTATCTTCCTATGTACGGCGAATTTATCTTTGCCATCGTTATTCGTATACGGGATATGATCAATACACTGATTAGTGATGGCCAGGTAGAAGGTACGCCTCAGGCGACCATGCTTAAGGTTATCGAAGATGTCAGAGGCTGCACTGCAGGCCAGGACCTGAAAGCACTTGATAAAGCAATGGACCAGCTGGTCGGGGCGAAGAAAAGTAGCACTGAAGAAGAAAAACCCGGCAGTATCGCGCTGAGCCTTGAGCATCAGGACAACCCTGACTTAGCATTTTTTAGAAAGCTTGCCTTACAGCTAGATGACTTAGGCATATACAAACAAGGTAGAACAGATTCCATTCTAGAGTTGTGCTTATCTACCAACAAAGACCTTGAAGAGCCTATCGATACAGACCAATTAACTGCTGCAGTCTATCTTCACGATATCGGCATGTCTTTAGTCTCGCCCGACATACTTAATAAGCCTAGCAAACTAAGCGACCAGGAATTT
>NZ_LWGA01000709.1:0-8312 GCF_001635235.1 Oleiphilus sp. HI0117
AGGGATCCGCGATCACTATGAGCCGTGACAAGCTTCTTCACACCCATGCTTCTAGCCCTGCGGCCAAAAGGCTAAGAGAGGCAATGCTCAATTATCACGACTTCCAACAGCAATCAAAGCTCGACAATATCGACCACCACTTGGCAAAACTCGCTCACTGGCAAAGTGAGCGCTTAAAGTTCAGTCATCGCGATTTTTATCAATCAAGCGACTATCAAGACGGCTTATCCTTCCTGTTTACGGATTTATATTCAACCGAGGATTTCAGCGACCGCGATCGGGATCTTGAGCGAATATTTCCTAAAATGATCAAGCTTTTACCAAAAAAAATTCTTGAAACAGTGAGTCTTCTGGTAGAACTAAACTTACTTACTCAGCAGCTAGATCAGCGGCTTGCTGAAATCATATTTATTGAACACAACAGCAATGAGCTAAACGAGAAGATCTATTGTGAAGCTTATCGCGCTAGCGACAATCATGGCCAGCGACTATACCAGATACAACTGACTTCACAGCTGGGACAAAAACTCGACAAGTATGCGCGTAGCTCCGTCATCTTATTTACCTTACGCATGACCGAAGGTGCCGCAGAAATGGCTGGACTACAAGCACTTCATCAATTCTTAATGACCGGCTTTGAAGCCTTTCATAGCATGAAGGATGTACGCACGCTGATGAATACCTTAAGCGAAAGAGAAACCGTCTATCTCGATGAGATTTATCAAGGCAATAATCACCCCTTCAATTTTGACCTGAGCATATAAGCACAAAGGAAATACACATGACCGACCGCATCATTCTTGAACGAGTAAGGCTGGAGATTAAAGATCAAATTGCCTATGTAACCTTAGTTCGTGCAAGTAAGCTCAACGCACTCGATATAGCTATGTTTGAGGCCATTGCAAAAGTGGCTAAAGAACTTAAAAAGAACAAGTCTATCAGAGCGGTCATTCTATCTGGTGACGGTGATGCTTTCTGCTCTGGACTAGACATAAAAAGCGTTTTGAAAAGTCCGGTAGCCGCGCTCAAACTTTTGGTTAAACCCGGCACCAAGGCCTCAAACCTGGCCCAGGATGTCAGCTACCTGTGGCGCGATGCTCCCGTTCCTGTCATTGCAGTGACACACGGAAAATGCTGGGGAGGCGGCTTTCAAATCGCATTGGGTGCCGACTTTAGATACAGCACACCCGATTGCGAATTCTCTATCATGGAAGCACGCTGGGGTCTGATTCCCGACATGGGCGGCACACTAACGCTGAGAGAGCTGGCACCGATTGATATCGTCAAAGAGCTTGCGATGACGGGCCGAGTTTTCAATGCTGAAGAGGCTAAATCATATAACTTGATTACCCATATCTATGATGACCCGATGACCAAGGCAGTCGAATTCGCTGAAGAGATCAAACAGCGCTCGCCAGATGCCGTTGCCAGCAACAAGCTGCTTTTCAACAAAACCTGGCTTAGCACCATCAAACAGGCTTTAAATTGGGAAACAAAATTACAACGCAAGCTGATCGGTCGTTACAACCAGAGAGCAGCAGTCAGCCAAGGCACCAAAGGCGCGAAGCCCTTACCTTTTAAGAATCGCAGCTAAGCTTGAATCAAACAGGCTAGAAGCGATACTTTCCCGCCTCAACAGCCGCTTGTAATTCAGCATTAAAGGGCTGATAAGCTGTGTCGCCTGGAAGACAGACCCATACCGGGTCTGTTATCTGCTCCAAATCATAAGCAATTTTCTTCAAGTCAGTTTTCTTGTATTTGAAGGTTCCCGTTGTCTCCATCGATGAAGACAATCGAATAAAAATCGGCCGGGCATATGCGGGCAGATTCTCACTTAAATGTTGGTAGACCTCTGAAGAGTCAAAATGAGCACCTTTCTCAAGCGTAATAGATGCCATTCCCGCTCTACCGTTTGTCTCGGGTATCTCGACACCATAAACCACAGCATCAGCTACAGCAGTCATCTGAGCCAATACATTCTCGACCTCAGTTGTCGAAACGTTCTCACCCTTCCAACGAAAAGTATCACCCAGGCGATCAACAAATTGGGCATGATTGAAGCCTTGATCTCGCATCAAGTCACCGGTATTAAACCAAGCATCCCCCTGTTTGAAGACATTTCTCAAGATGGTGCGTTCGGTTTTCTCTGGGTCGGTATAACCATCAAAAGGGGTTTTATCGGTAATTTCACCCAATAGTAATCCCGCCTGTCCTTTTTTGACCCGTCGCAGGAAGCCATCGTGATGCCTGACTGGACAATCTTCTTCTAAATCATACTCGACAATGGCGTAAGGGATTGTCGTGAAGCCAACGGTAAAATCATGATTGAATATATTGAGAAAACCTACATTCCCCTCACTAGAGCCATAAAACTCCATCACCTTATCGACACCAAAGCGCTGTTTAAAACCCGCCCACAGGTTTGCTCGCAAACCGTTACCAAAAATCATTCTTACCTGATGATTTTTATCATCAGCACTTTCTGGCTGAGACATCAAATAGCGACACAACTCACCAACATAACAAATAGCAGTTGCTTGCGTTCGTCTTACCTCAGACCAAAATCTACTAGCAGAGAATTGTCGCGCCATAACCAAGCAGGCATCACCAGCCAAGACACTGCCCCATGCAACTACCAAGGCTGTACCATGATAAAATGGCAAGGTCACATAAGCTCGGTCACGCGGTGTCAGCTGTAAACATGCCAGTCCCGCACCACCAAAGGCTTTCATAAAACGTCCATGAGTCAAAATAGCCGCTTTCGGCAGCCCGGTCGTACCAGAGGTATAAAAATAACAGAAAGCCTCGGAAGGACGACTCCTCAAGGTACTACCCGGATTCTCTGAGCTTTCTTTCCTCTGCACCGCCGCAAGATCTGTCCAGCCATCAGGCAAAGCATCAGGGTCAACATCACTAAGCAAAGTGTCAGCATCATCAAAGAAAAAGCGAGCATTACTAGAAACAGGAAGACTACTCTCTACCTCAGAAATCGCTGAAAATAGCTCTCGCCCGACAATAATTGCTTTAGCATCGACGAGCTCAAAACTGTGGCGTAACACCGCGGCGCGCTGACTGGTATTGATGAGCGCACTCACGGCCCCTATTTTGGCAATCGCAGCAACACAGGCCAATAGCTCTGGGCGATTCTCCATAAAAACAGCAATGACATCACCTTTGCCGTAACCAGAGTTCAGAAGTGATCGCGCAAGTCGGTTAACCCACTGATTGAAGATCTGGTAAGTAAATTCCCGCTCTTCGAAAATTAACGCAAGCCCTTGCGGATTTCTTGAGGCCGACTGCTCAAGACAAACCCCCATCCCGGCAGGGTAATCACCTGGTTTTCGGCTCGCGATATACATTCCCTTGACTCTCTTGGGCGTACCTTTGATAAAAGCCGGTAGCTTAGAAACAAAACGAGGAAATGAGATGGTATTCGCCACTGCTTCAGTATCTGCGTTACACTTGGATATCGGGGCCATAAATTAGCTCTTTTTATTAGTTCGGCGCTTTACATCATCGGAAATTTACTTAGGAAAGACACTCATCTAATCGGCGAATAATTGATTTCTCAATTTTGGATTTAAGAGGCATAAGTAAGAAACCCAGCTCCATTTTCAGGTCAACCTGTTGTGGTAGCACTGTCATTCGCCCCTTAGCTCCAGCACCTTTGAAGCGCACTGTATCACCTTCCCAATGATATTTAACACCAAATTCCTCAGCCAAACTGACGACCATATCTTCGGAAATCTTCTTAATTTCATCGTGAGCCAAATGATGCTCTCGAACAACCTGTATCACTGACATATATTTTTCTCTAATCTGTTTACTGCTCTAGCCCTAACTTTGAACTTCTTCCAAAACGCGGCTCAATTAGACGCCCTAAATCTTTAAGCTAACGAAGCGCTTTCTATTCGGGCGAAACCCGACAGTTTACCTCGATTGCTCTTGATGCAAAACAACTGCCTAGCAAAGTTCATTCATTTACCTACAAGTCATGATAGTTTTCCTGACACAGCAGAGTTAGAATGAGCACAATTTTTAGATCCGCGTTACATATAGATGAGTATAGCCCATGACCCAAGAGTCTCACACACAAGATTCACAGGCCCAGCAATCACAAGATGACACTACCCACTTTGGCTTTAAAAATGTCAAAGCTGAAGAGAAAGCAGGAAAAGTCGCTGATGTTTTTCATTCGGTTGCCAGCAAATACGACATCATGAATGATTTGATGTCTTTAGGCATTCACCGCGTATGGAAGAAGTTAACGATCGAATCCAGTGGTGTCCGTCCGGGACATAAGGTCTTGGATATTGCAGGTGGAACGGGAGACCTGACCATGCAATTCTCCAAACGCGTTGGTGAACAAGGGCAAGTTATTCTCGCCGATATTAATTCATCCATGCTGAATGTCGGGCGTGACCGTTTACTAGACAGAGGCTACGGCAGCAACATCGATTTTGTTCAAGCCAACGCCGAAACACTCCCTTTTCCAGACAACTATTTTAATTGTGTCAGCATCGCCTTTGGCCTTAGAAATGTGACAGATAAAGACAAGGCACTAGCCTCAATGGCACGCGTATTAAAACCAGGCGGCAGACTATTGGTTCTTGAGTTTTCCAAGCCAAAGAATGACCTGCTCAGTAAAGTTTACGACCAGTACTCTTTCAAGGCTCTGCCTTTAATGGGGCGTTTGATCACCAATGATAGTGAAAGCTATCAATACTTGGCAGAGTCTATTCGCATGCACCCTGACCAGGAAACCTTAAAAGGTATGATGGAAAACGCAGGCTTTGCCAATTGTCGTTATCACAACATGAGCGGCGGCATTGTTGCTCTACATACGGGTATAAAACCTTAAGATGAGCCTTATGGACACTAAGCGGCTAACTAAAATTGCAGTTACTATTGAAAGTGCAATCAATACAGCTCTTTCAATGGACCCTGCGGCTCAGAAACATTTAAAACGCCTTAGAGACTGTGTGCTAGCCATTAGTGTCAGTTCCCCTAGCAAAGTTATCTATGTGGGCGTTGAAGAGCAAAACGAAGCCCAAAGTAACGAGTCAGACGATAACACCCAAGTGGTTTATCGAGTTGCCATACTCCCCGCTCAGGACCATTCCAGCGTTCAGATCAAAGGTTCCTTACTGTCCTTTATTAAACTTGCTAGCTCTAAGGACAAAAGCTTACTCTTCAAAACCAACGAAATTCAACTAAGTGGCGAATCTGTCAGAATTCAACAAATTCAGGCATTCCTTAGCATCGTCAGTGTTGACTGGGAAGGCATTCTCGCTTCTGTTATCGGCGATATTCCCGCACATATTATCGGCACCTCTATTCGCCAAAGTTTGAGTTTTGGCAAAAACCTGACTCAATCTTTGATCAGAGATGCGGAAGAGTTTATTAAGTATGAATTACGCCTGTTTCCAAATAAGGCTGCTGCTAAAAAGCAATTTGCAGCGATCGACAAGCTCTATCAGGCAAGCGAAGCTTTAGAGAAGAAAATTAAGGCTCGACTTGGTGATAAGTCAAATCAAGATAGCACTGTTAGCCAAGAGCAAACGACCAATTAACGCATAAATAAGAGATCAATAAACTCCGTGTCGAAGTTATTACTACTTACCAAACTCCGCAGAATATTCGTGATTCTGTGGGTCATTAGTCGCTACCGCCTAGACGAGTTTATTCCGCTTGCTCAGCTCCCCTTAAGCGCCAGACTACTTCTAATTCTTGCACCTTGGCACTTTTTTCCAAAACCGAAGATGTCTCGCGGTGAGCGAACCCGCTTAGCTTTGGAAACTCTGGGCCCTATCTTCATTAAGTTTGGACAGATACTCTCTACCCGACGCGACTTGCTACCTGATGATATTGCGGATCACCTCAAAAACCTACAGGATCAGGTCACGCCGTTTTCAGGAGCTATATCCAAGGCTTTAATTGAAAAAGGCTTGGGGAAGAAGGTTGGAGAAGTATTCCAAGAGTTTGACGATGAACCACTAGCTACCGCTTCCATTGCACAAGTACATAGCGCCACGCTACATTCAGGTAAAGAGGTAGTCGTCAAAGTCATTCGTCCTGGCATTGAGCGAACCATCGACCAAGATATTGCCGTCATGCTGTTCTTTGCTCTGGTTCTGGAAAACTATTGGGTGGATGGTAAGCGACTTCACCCGGTACAGGTCGTAAGAGATTATGAAAAAACAATTTACGATGAGCTCGACCTGCAAAGGGAAGCAGCAAATGCCTCCCAGATCCGTAGAAACTTTCTAGATTCTGAACTGATCTACATCCCGGAAATTCATTGGGACTACACTAACCAGCACGTTCTGGTCATGGAACGGGTGTATGGTATTCCTGTTGCTGACGTTGACGCGCTGAGAACCGCCGGGGTCAACCTGAAAGCACTTGCCGAACGCGGCGTAGAGATCTTCTTTACTCAAGTATTTCGCGATAGCTTCTTTCATGCTGACATGCACCCTGGAAACATATTCGTCTCGTCAAAGAATCCTCACAACCCGCAATACATTGCCATCGACTTTGGTATCGTTGGCACACTAACGCCTGAGGATCAAAACTACCTCGCACGCAATCTGCTCGCCTTCTTCAAGCGTGACTACAAAATGGTTGCCGAGTTACATATTTCATCAGGCTGGGTTCCTGAGGACACACGTGCAGACGAGTTTGAATCAGCCATCCGTACGGTTTGCGAGCCTATTTTCGAACGCCCGCTAAAAGACATATCCTTTGGACAGTTTCTGCTGCGCTTGTTCCAAACAGCGCGTCGCTTCAATATGGAAGTTCAACCCCAGCTTGTACTGTTGCAAAAAACCCTACTAAACATCGAGGGCTTAGGGCGGCAGCTCTATCCAGACCTGGATCTTTGGAACACGGCACAACCTTATCTAGAAAAATGGATGAAACAGCGCATCGCACCACCTGGTGTTTGGAAAAACGTTAAACAGCACTTGCCTGAGTGGCTTGAACAGTCACCAGAAGTGCCCAAGTTGATATTTGATGCCATGAATCAAATTAAGCACTTAGATAGCTTTACACAAAAGCGCGAACAGCAAACTATCCAGCTAAAAAATGACATAAATCTACAGCGCAAACAAACAAAAGACTATATGATAGGTGGTACCTTGTTGGTGCTAGCCATTGCCCTAAGTAAACCAGACACACAGCAGTGGTTAACAAATTTAACCTGGTCTGAAATCGGGCCAGCAATAGTCGGTGCGTACTTTATATTCCGCACCAAACGAATCACGAAATAACAGGCAGTTTAGTTACCATGTCTACGGTTTTAGAACAGTTAACAGAAGTTTTGGCCGAGCGTCGACAAGCCGATGCCAGCAGCTCTTATGTTGCCAGCCTACACGCCAAAGGCTTAAATAAAATATTGGAAAAGGTCGGTGAAGAGTGCACCGAAGCAATTCTTGCAGCCAAAGATGCTCAGGATGACGAAGGTAAGAAAGCCTTAGTCTATGAAACCGCTGATTTATGGTTTCACAGCCTGGTAATGCTTTCACACCTGGACCTCGAAGCTAAGGACATCCTTCAAGAACTTGAGCGTCGTTTTGACTTATCAGGCCTTGAAGAAAAAGCATCTCGTAAACAGAAATAGGAGAAGGTTATGGGTATCAGTCCAATGCAGCTACTGATTATATTATTGATCGTAGCACTTATTTTCGGCACCAAGAAACTACGCAATATGGGCGGAGACTTGGGTGGCGCCGTAAAAGGCTTTAAAAAAGCCATAAAAGATGATGAGAAAGCCGCTGTAGAAAAGAAAGACAGCGACATCATCGAAGGCAAAGCTGAAAAAGTCGAAAGCAATGATAAAGAGCAACAAAAGTAACCCTGATCAGGCACTAGCTATCGAATACTATGTTTGACGTTGGTTTTTTAGAGCTCGTCTTAATCGCTATCATCGGCCTATTGGTTTTAGGACCCGAGCGCCTGCCCGTTGCCGCTAGAACTCTGGGTCGCTGGTTTGGCAAAGCACGCCGCATGACCAGCCAGTTCACTCAGGAAATAAATCGCCAGATAGAACTCGAAGACCTAAAAAGCGAGCTTAAAAAGCAGGGCGAGAGTTTGGACATTAATGAAGATGTCGAAATGATCCAGAATACCGTTAAAGACGCCCTCAAAGAAGCTGAAGAGTTCGAGCCCTTACCAAGAGATGAGTATGACAAGCTGTTTCAGGCACCAAAAGAGCCTGATTCGTCAAAAGACCTTCAAAGCAATACGCAAAACGACAAGCCTAAGCAGTCATAACATGGCCTCCGTAATAAGCTAAGCATAGTAAAGACATG
>NZ_LWGA01000710.1:0-3869 GCF_001635235.1 Oleiphilus sp. HI0117
GGATCAGCAAGTCAAAGTACGCGGCTACCGAATAGAACTGGGGGAAATTGAGACGCTTATGCGCCAACACGACGCCATTGACGACTGCGCCTTAAGCGTACGAGAAGTCCGTGCCGGCGATACGCGGCTCATCGCTTATGTTGTATGGAAGAATAGCCCGATTAGTCTCAGTGAACTTCGTGAGCACCTGCGACAGCAACTACCCCCTTACATGGTGCCACAGCACCTTGAAGCACTCGGGGAGTTACCACGCACCCTTAACAACAAGCTTGATCGAAAAGTCCTGCAAAGCTGGAACCTAACTCAAATGTCTGCCGGTGAATCGCGTCAAGGCCCCGAGACAAGCACAGAAAAGTGGTTAGCTCTCTGCTGGGGAGAAGTATGCGGGAACCATGATATTAACAAATACGATAATTTCTTTGATATCGGCGGCCATTCATTACTTTCCATTCAAGTTATTCATAAAGTGCAAGCGCATTTTAACGTTGAACTGAAGCCTCGAGACTTACTACTGGAAAGCTTACATCAACTAGCTGAGCTAATAGATCAGACCACAAAAACAGCCGCTACAGAAAGCTCAGCGGCTAAAGGTCTTTCTGACGAAACCAATAAAACAGAGCTACATTCTCCCGCAACGCAAACAATCCACCCAGTATTCTTCGGTGATAGTAAATTACCTCTTTACGGCGTAATACATGAGCCTGGTGCGGGCGCTTATCGTAGCAAAGCAATATTATTCAGCTCTCCGATCGGACATGAGTATTTTCGCAACTATCGAATGACCCAGCTACTTGCCACTAGCCTCGCTAAACAAGGCTTTTATTGCATGCGTTTTGACTACCACGGCGTGGGTGACTCCACTGGTGAGTTTTCTACTCAAAGTATCGAAGAATGGCAACAAGACCTTATCAAAGCATATGAGGAGCTAAAAGCCCGAGCAGGCGTTGAGCAGGTGGTCTGTGTCGCCTCACGTTTAGGCGCCTCAATTGCTACATTAGCCAATACAAAGTGCCAGTTTAATGAGCTAGTCCTTTGGGACCCGATTCTCAATGGCTCCGACTATCTTGGTAAATTAGACACTCTGCAAAAACAAGTACTTACTCAAAACTGGCATTTCAGTGTTAGAAGGAAAAGCAGTGACCTAAAACAGGGTGAATACCTTGGCTATCAATACTGTACGAAATTACAAAAGCAAATAGACTCTCTAAGACTGGCAGACCAACTCAATAGCCTTAATGATACGCCATGCACCGTCATCTCAACGACCGAAGATGAAAGCTTAAGTGCGACAGGTGGGCAGCATATCAACTACCAACATATTGATGATGAAGGCAATTGGTACTTCTACAAGGACATTGACCGCTCAATCTCAACACATAATATCAACCAATTTATTTTAAAGAGCTTAAGTCAATGATTGAACAAATTCAGAGCTTTGGCCCACAGCAGCACCTTCAGGGTATCTATACTGCTCCAGAAGAAGACTGCAAGAAGCCTTGTTTCTTGATAATTAATGCTGGTGCAGTTCATAAATCAGGCCCTTTCAATTTGCATGTACATCTCGCAAAATTCTTGGCTGATCTAGGGTATGCCAGCTTTCGATTTGACCTGAGTGGGCAAGGTGATAGCACCCGCATCGCATCACCTTCTTCTCGAACAGAGCAAATTACCAAGGATATGCTTGCAGCCTTGGATTGCCTTGAAACTCAGTTTAACCACTGCAGTGTAATTTCTTTTGGCCTTTGTACAGGTGCCGAGAACGCTCACAAAATTGCTGTAAAGGATGATCGTGTCAAAGGTTTAGTTTGGATAGATGGCTATGGTTACCTAAGTCCAAAGTTTAATCGTGTGAAATTTCTCAAAAAGCTATCTCAGCCCTTCAACCTGATTAAGGCTTTAATTAAGCGGCTGACTAAAACCAAAGCTATGTCTTCAGAATCGAGCGATAATCAAGCAAATAATGTTGATGACTATGTCTGGCGCTTACCGGAAAAAAGTCAATATAAGGCCGACATGGAAGTATTGCATCAACGCGAAGCCAAGTGCCTATATGTCTACAGCGGAGGGGTACAGTCCTACTACAACTATCAGGGACAAATGAAAGATGCTTTTCCTGGCGAGTTCTTCACGCAAATATTTGAAGAAGTCTATTTCCCCAAAGCTGACCATACTTTTTTCATGCTGAACGATAAGCACAGCTTGTTCGACGCGATTAAAAACTGGTTAAGCAGACATTACTAAAGTGAGGCAAGGATGCTTTCGATTAAACCAACAACCACCACCATCGGCCTTTTTTTTGTAATGGTTTTTGCCTCGTACTGGCTATTCCTGAATAAGACAGGCATCGATACTTCTGACCCTGGTGATGCTGCGTTTCCTGTCGCAATATTGGGTGATTCAGACAGTCATAGCTATCGAGATAAATATGACAATAAAGCTAGAGGAGGCGACTTTCATAGCGTCACTTACAACTGGCCAGCACTATGGGACAGATTTCGATCTGAGCAAGTTAATCTTGGAGCATTCGGGACATGGGGTGAAAGTTACCGCTGGGCAAGAATCAAGAACTGGCTTAAGCTCCCTGCCCGAGCCCCCAAGAAATTAGACTTCGACTATAACTATGCAGTTTCCGGACTTCGCTGTCAGTCTTTGCTTGAAGGCTGGCCCTATCAAGCAAAATGGCTGATCTCTCGCTTGCAGCGCTCTCCGGACTTCTGGGAAAAGGGGCTGGTCATCATTCGAATCGGCGTAAACAATCTCGGCTCAACCAAACAATTAGAACAATGGGGAGTCAGCGGCTTAGACAAGACAGCTAAAGACGTTGTCAGTGAGTGTGTCCGTCAGATCACCGAGGCAACCGAGCAATTATTGGCGAGCCACCCTTCTGTAAAGGTCGCTGTTCTTGGTATGTGTCGAGACTGCAATTTAACCGAAAGCTATAAACATTGGCCAACATTAGAAAACATCAAAAACCGAGACCAAGTCCTGGGTAGCTTTGATCGTCAGCTAAAAAGTTACGTTCAAGATAAGAAACGCGTATTATTCATAGATGATGTCGCCTGGCAAATAAAGCGATATAGTGACCGTTATAATGAGCCCATAAACCTTGAAACCCGATTAGCTGATAAGGTCACCATTAAGAGTCGTCAAGGCGATCACCCTAGCAACCTGATATTGGCCGACTATCATGCTGGAACAGTCTACAACGGCTTTTGGTTAAATAACCTGATCGAACAACTTAACCAAGGTTTTAAGCTTCAATTAAGCCCTTTATCCGAAGAAGAAATACTGCGTGTGATTCTGCCCGTGTTATCAAAAAACGAGTGAATAAGTAGATTTTCAAGAAATAGCTAGCCGCACAAGCTCTTCCACTAAGAGTACTAGAGAAAAAGGAATGCAAAATGTATAAATACATAAAACTAGATCAAGAACAGCAGTTCTCCGACTTCAACAAAAGGTCATTCAAATTTAACCAGTCTGTAGTGGAGACACCTCTAGCATCACTTGATAGTCTATCTGAGTTAGTCCTCAGACTTCCCCCGGAGCACGTGTATGCCAGCTCTAGTAAAGTCGACATCAATGCAAATCTTGATACAGCTCATAAAGAACATAAAATAGAATGCTCATTAGAGCACGCACTGGAAAATCTGGCGACTTCAGACTCTTTTGTGATGGTTAGAAGTCCTGAAATTGACGAACAATATAAAGAGCTATTTACAGGGCTAAAGAACGACCTTGAACAACTTGCCCAAGAACTAGGTACAGAAATTACTGACTCAACACTCTATCTATTTATCACGTCACCAAATGGCACAACGCCTTATCACATCGACCGGTATAGCACTTTCCTTATGCAACTTACGGGCACT
>NZ_LWGA01000711.1:0-12332 GCF_001635235.1 Oleiphilus sp. HI0117
CATAGACGACGGAACTGACGCTTACGCTGACGACGGTCACGGTATGCATATTGACCTGCTTTAATTACGGCTTGCTTAGCTACGCGATAGATACGGCTACGAGCTCCGTAATAACCTTTAGCTTGCTTTAATACTTTCTTGTGGCGACGGTTCGCCTGGACACCACGTTTTACGCGAGGCATATTTGACTCCTTACTAAACTATATTTTAATGGCTAAAAATTAAATACGAAGCATACGCTTGATTGAAGACTGATCAGAGTCTGCAACCTGCTTGCATCCACGTAGCTGACGCTTACGCTTTGGTGATTTTTTAGTCAAAATATGGCTAGTAAAGGATTGCTTGTGCTTGAATCCGTTAGCTGTTTTCTTAAAGCGTTTTGTAGCACCGCTTTTTGCTTTCATTTTAGGCATAATATCTCACTCCGCATTGGAAAAATTAACAAAAATAGCAACCGCGCTATTTTCTCTTTTTCGGGGCCAACACCATCATCATTTGCCGACCTTCCATTTTAGGTCGCTGCTCAACAGTTCCGTACTCTTCCAAGTCTGTTTCGACTCGTTCAAGTAGCTTCATGCCGATTTCCTGATGTGCCATTTCACGACCGCGGTAACGAATCGTCACCTTGGCCTTGTCCCCACCTTCAAGGAAACGTATCAGGTTGCGTAGTTTTACCTGATAATCCCCCTCTTCCGTCCCTGGTCGTAACTTAATTTCTTTAACTTGAGTCTGCTTCTGCTTTTTCTTCTGGGCAGCTTTCTGCTTCTTCTCTTCAAATACTTTTTTACCGTAATCCATGATTTTACACACAATCGGATCACTGTTGGCAATTTGAACCAAATCTAAACTTACTTGTGTGGCACGAGCCAGCGCGTCTTCTATCGGAACAATACCTAACTGCTCACCATCTTCTGCTATAAGACGAACTTCCGTTGCTTCGATATTCTCGTTGATCAACGCTTTTTTTGACTTGCCACTTTGGTTATTACGCTTAATGTCTATTTCTCCACATTAAAAATGCAAACATAGATGAGGTGCACATTTTATACTGCTTACTCACCAGAATTTGCGATACGACCTTTCTGTACAAAATCTTCTTTGAAGACCGCGAGAACATCTTCTAAAGGCATCACGCCAAGATCCTCTCCCTTACGAGTACGAATAGCCACTGTATTATTTTCAACTTCCTTATCACCCACAACAAGTAAATAAGGAATCTTGTTAATTGTGTGCTCGCGAATTTTAAAGCCGATCTTCTCGTTTCTCAAGTCCAGATGTGCTCTATATCCCGCTTCTTCGATATTTTTATGTATTTTTTTGCAATATTCGCTCTGTTTATCGGTAATATTCAGTATTGCGACTTGTTCAGGCGCCAACCAGAATGGAAATGCACCTTCGTACTGTTCGATCAAAATACCGATAAATCGCTCAAAAGAACCTAACACAGCACGGTGTAACATGACCGGAGTTTTACGTTCCTGATGATCACTTACATATTGGGCGTCTAGTCGACCCGGCATCGAAAAGTCTACTTGAATCGTTCCACACTGCCATACTCGGCCTAAACAATCCTTCAAAGAGAATTCAATCTTAGGGCCGTAAAACGCTCCCTCACCAGGCAATAAATCCCACTTCAAGCCTTTAGCGTCCAGAGATTCTGCTAAGGCTGCTTCGGACTTATCCCAAACCTCATCTGAACCAACGCGTTTCTCTGGTCGCGTAGATAGCTTGTAAAGAATCTCGCTAAAGCCAAAATCTTGATAAACTTCGTGCAACATATCGATAAAGGAAGATACTTCTTCCTGAATCTGCTCTTCAGCACAGAAAATATGCGCATCATCCTGAACAAAACCACGCACTCGCATAATACCGTGCAAAGCGCCAGATGCTTCATTTCTATGGCAAGAACCAAACTCGGCAAGACGTAAGGGCAACTCCTTATAACTCTTCAAGCCTTGATTAAATACCTGAACGTGGCATGGGCAGTTCATCGGCTTGATTGCAAAGTCTGCGTTCTCTGAGTGAGTAGTAAACATCTGCTCACTAAATTTATCCCAGTGGCCCGACTTCTCCCATAGCGTACGCTCAACCACTTGAGGCGTCTTAATTTCTTTATAACCATACTTGCGCTGCTTGGTACGCATGTAGTTTTCGATAGTCTGGTAGATACTCCACCCCTTGTCATGCCAGAAGACCATACCTGGCGCCTCATCCTGCATGTGGAATAAGTCTAACTTCTTACCTATTTTACGATGGTCTCGCTTTTCGGCTTCTTGTAAGCGATTCAAATATTGCTTTAGCTGCTTCTTATCTGCCCAAGCTGTACCGTAGATACGCTGCAACATTTTGTTGTCAGAATCGCCACGCCAGTACGCGCCAGAAATACGCATTAGTTTAAAATGATGGCAGAATTTCATGTTCGGCACGTGAGGGCCGCGGCACATATCTATATATTCTTCATGGTGATACAAAGCTGGCGTATCGGTCTTGGCGATATTTTCGTCAAGAATTTCCATTTTATAAGTTTCACCACGCGCTTCGAAAGCATCTCGTGCTTCTTGCCAGCTTACGGTCTTCTTAACAACGTCATAGCTCTTCTTAGCAAGCTCAAGCATACGCTTCTCGAGGGCTGCCATATCTTCTTCAGTGAGACGATGCTCTAAATCAACATCATAGTAGAAGCCATTTTCAATCGTTGGGCCAATCGCCATTTTGACATCAGGCCAAAGCTGCTTAATTGCGTGACCAACAAGGTGAGCGCATGAGTGACGCAATATTTCAAGGCCATCTTCATCTTTTGCAGTGATAATACTTAGTGTGGAATCTTCTTGAATCAACTCACAAGCATCGACCAATACATCATTTACGCGACCAGCGATGGTTGCCTTGGCAAGACCTGGACCTATATCTGCAGCAACATCCAATACGGATACAGCATTTTCAAACGAACGTTGACTACCATCAGGAAGCGTAATAACTGGCATATCTACCTCAAAATCAGTGGTGGCCCTTACTAAAGGTCACATGAGTTAAAAATTAAAAAATTACAAGCGCGCGATTCTAAACAAAAAACAAGTAAATTTGTACCGATATCTCCAAGTTTACGTTGATCGATGCACATCAATACTAAAACTGCGACCTTATTCCTAAGTGGCTCCAAAAAAGAAAAAACCCCGACACTCATTGAGTATCGGGGTTTTTAGACTCCTTAAGATTAAGCAGCAGCTTTTGCCAGCTTAGCTCTTTCTTTTGCAGCAATCTTATCAGGGCGAACAAGGAAGCGTGCCATCGCGGGTAGCAACCACAAGCTGCCAACCATGTTCCACAAGAACATAAAGAACAGCAGGATCCCCATATCTGCCTGGAATTTAATTGGCGAGAATATCCAAGTAAATACACCCAAACCAAGGGTCATACCCGTAAAGCAGACCGCTTTACCTGTCGTTCTAAGCGTCTGAAAGTAAGCCTCTTGTAAGACCACACCTTGTTTCAGTTTAGTCTCTAACTGACTATAGATATAGATACCATAATCGACACCAATCCCCACACCCAAGGCAATAACAGGAAGTGTCGCAACTTTAATACCAATACCCAATTGAGCCATAAGCGCTTCACACAGAACCGAGGTAAGTGCCAAAGGTGTAACGATACAAATAACAGCAGCTAAAGACCTGAACGTAATCAGACACAAAATACTAACGACCGAGTAAACAGAGGCTAACATGACATTCTTAGCCTTGGAAATAACCTCGTTAGTCGCCGCTTCAACACCTGCATTACCTGCCGCAAGTAAGAACTGGTAGTTTTCACTTGGGTACTGATCGATCAAGTCTTCCATCGTGTCGATCACAGTATCAAGCGTATCGGCCTCATGATCCTCCAAGAAGATGATCATTGGCGTCATACTACAGTCTGAATTAACCAGGCCTGAAGGTGCTCGCTGTATAGAAGAGTTAATAATTGACTCATTTCGGGATATTTCAAACCACTTCAAGCTTCCCTCATTGAGCGCTTTAGTCACCAATTTGGACACTGAGACCAAAGAAGCGGTAGATTCAACGCCTGGTGTATTTTCCAAACGCCATTGCATACGATCCATGACATCCATTAACTCATAGGTCGAACACATTTCTTTTGGCGTTTTAATCATCACAACCATAATATCGGCGCTGGTACTATAGTTGCTGATAATATAGTCGTTATCTAAATTGTAGCGAGAGTCAGGTCGCAGCTCTGGCGCACCTTTATCCAAGTCACCTATTTTAAGATCTTTCTGGTAGTAGAGACCTATACCACAACCCAGTATTGCAATAAGCACTGAAATCGGTGCCACACTTGGGTGAGCCATAAATGAAAGTGCGCGCCACTTTTTGTCACCATGAAGTTCAACATGCTTAGCATGCTTCAGGCCACCTTTACTCAAACCAGAGTACGAAACGATCACTGGATGGAGAACAAGGTTGGTAACAATAATAACCGCCACACCTACACCTGCGGCAACAGCGAGATCTTTAATCACGTCAATTTCAATGAACAATAATGTCAAAAAGCCAATCGCATCTGAAAGCAAAGCCAGAATACCCGGCCTTACAAGCTGTCTAAAAGTCAAACGACAAGCCATTAGCGGGTTATAACCATGAGCCTGCTCAACCGCAACCCGGTTAACTATCTGCACACCGTGACTAATACCAATCGCAAATACCAGGAATGGCACCAGTACAGAATAAGGATCTAAACCATAGCCAAGTAAGTTCAATATACCTAGCTGCCAAACCACCGCAATAATAGAGGTAACAATAGGTACCAATGTACCGACCATACAGCGAGAGTAGACAAACAAAAATGTTAAAGTTAGTCCGATTGTAATTAATGCAAAGACCGCAACCGCACTAATCCCTTCGATCAAATCACCAACTTTTTTTGCAAAGCCGATAATATGCACATTAATATTTGGATTTTTTGCTGTGTACTGGTTACGAACTTTGTCTTCTAACTTTAAAGAAAAGTCTTTGTAATCAAGAGGTTCATTTGTTTCTGGATTAATTTCAAATAAGGGGACATATATAATTGTCGATTTGAAGTCATCCGAAACTAATCGGCCAACCTGCCCAGACTTGAGCACATTTTGTCGTAGAACTTCTAGTGACTCATCAGACCCATCATATCCATCAGGAATAATCGGTCCGCCCTGAAAACCTTCTTCAGTAACTTCCACCCAACGGACATTGGGAGTCCATAGAGACTTCATTCCTGAGCGATCTACGCCTGGAAGGTAAAACAACTCATCTGTTATTTCACTCAAGGTCTCCATATACGCTTTGTCAAAGACGTCACCATCTTTAACTGCCACCGCAACGCGTATTGAGTTACCTAGATTTTCCAGATCCTCCCTATTCTCCATCATATTGACGATAAACGGGTGCTCAAGCGGAATTAAACGCTCGAATGAAGCATCCGGTTTAATTTGTGCCGCATTGAAACCCAAGAAAGCCGTAATCAATGCAAATATTGCAAGAATCACAGGTCTGTTTGAAAATATTAGCCGTTCAATGACACTACCTGAACCGACAGCTTTAATCTGCTTGCCTGAAGCGCCCTTATCTGAGTTTGACATCCATCAATCCTCTTAATCTCTAGTCGTTATATCTTATATAATTAGTTATGTTGCCAAAGGCACTTACAAGTTCAAACCGCTTGGAGTGGTCAAGTTAACACCATTTTCCCCTACCAATACCAAGCGCTCTGCGTCGATATAGACTGAAGATGCATTTCCTAATCGATTTTCGCGAATTGTTTCAACAAAAGTTCGTCCCCCATCACGACTTAGAATAACCACGCCGGAATTTCCCACGACTGACACTTTCTTGCTTCCGTCATGAGAAGCAGACATTAGAGTCCCTTCGGTCTTCGTTTCTACTTGCTCCCATGTATCGCCATTATCTTCGGAGCGATACATATTGCCTCGCAAACCAAAAGCCAGTACAACGCCTTCATCCTGTGTTCCGGCGACGCCGAAAAATGACCCGCTATATGGACTATCGAGAGTTTCCCAGGTTTCACCCTTATCGGTTGAGCGGTATAGCACGCCACCCTCACCAACAATAAATAGGGCACCACCCTTAACTTCGTTCACTGCATTTAAGTGAAAGCGGTCAGGGTTTTCAATTCGGCTACCATAGTTCTGCCAGGTACGTCCGCCATCGGAGGTCTTAAACAGAAAACCGTAAGCACCCACTACAAAACCTTCTTTTGAAGAACTGAACAACACATCCAGCAAGGGTTTACTCGCACCAACTTGAGCATCGAACTTCGCATCGTCTAAAGCGTAGCTAGCTTCTTCCAACTCGTATTCCAAGTCTTCCAGCTCATCTTCAGAAGCTGTTTCCATTTGTCGTTCAAACTGCTTCAGACGCTCTTCGGACTGAGTAATAATCATTTGGTTTGCCGAGTCACCGTCAAATTGCTTGACCCAAGTTTCTCCACCATCGCTAGTGTGCAAAATGACACCCGAGTGCCCTACAGCCCAACCGTGCGTTTGATCGACAAAACTTACTGCCGTTAACAATACCGATACTGGTACAGAAGCCTGAGCCCAGCTTTTTCCTTCATCATCAGAATAGACAATATGCCCACGACCTCCGACTGCAACAAGTCGGCTGCCCGCCTTGTCAACATCCAACAAGAGGCTATTCGTTGCCATAGAAGTTTTAACCGCGGGCGTTTTAAGTACATCTTCGACCGCATGAGCAGGAGTTATTAGACTTACAACGCTCAATGAGCTAGCCAGAACACCAACTTTTAACCTAGACAGTAGACTGTTCATTTATCAACCTTGTACATTTGAATATATCCCATCAGACACCCTCAATATTAGACATTTCAACATTAACCACGAAAGCCGCCTATACAATAGCGGCCCATATTCAGTGAATATTAAAACAACACATGCCTATTTTGAGTTTCTTTTTAAGCAAGCTGAAGAGCTCCCTTGCTCTATGTCTATATTTTGTTATCGGCCTCTACGTCTTAATGACGAAGGCTTAAAGTAACGCTTGTTTGGTACCTTATTTTCAAATACAGGTGCCTGTTTTTCTTCTGAGTATAGACCATTCACACTATAACGACGTGCTTGTAGATCGTGATATACATCACCACTGGACCAAACGCCTGGCAACTCATAATAGTTCTTTAAGAGCGCATTACTGACTCGCCAAAGTTCACCACGGTTATCGTACTGATCCACCATAGCAATTCCCCAGCTGTCTTCATCAACATAGAACACACGTTTTTTATAGATATGACGAGCCCCTTTCTTCAAAGTAGCTTCGACAACATGTACACGATGCAGTTCCCAGCGAACATATTCAGGATTTAAGTGACCCGGCATAACCAAGTCATCGTATTGAACACCTTTCTGACCGACCTTATAATTGTTATAAGGAATGAAAAACTCCTTAACACCTTTGTAGTCCCAGTTATATCGATCAGGGGCTCCATTGTACATATCTGTATCATCTGCAGTACGCGTGTTGTCAGACGAAGCAATGGGGGAATCATAAGCCAAGTTTGGAGCACGTCTCACTCGACGCTGGCCTGAGTTATAGTCCCACGCACCTCGTTTGTCTTTAACCTGATCCATAGTTTCGTGAACTAGCAACGCACCACCTGCCAAACGGGCGGGCGCTTTATTGAAAGTCAAAAAGTAAAACAAAATATTGTTAAGCTTTTTAAAGCTGCCTTTAGGGTTATGGAAGTTAAAAAACACTTCCGCCTGCTTGGTAATCGGAGAAAAAGAACCATCTCTCTGAACTGGCACTTCAGTCGAACGCAAGGTTGCAAAAATACCTCTCCATCTAGTCAAATGATTCCACATTGTCTGAAGGGCTTTATCTTCATTCTTTCCATGTAATATTGGAAAAGGAATACCACCGTATGCGTTCTGAATCCCCACCCCGCCTTTGGATAAAGACGATGTTTTGGCATTTTTCTTGGTATTTTCTAGGACCCAATCCGGCATCGAGTGCGAACGATGGGTTGGATATACATTGATCTTGAAGCTACTTGGGTATGCTTCAAACAAAGCATACTGACCTGGGGTCAGATAGTTTTTAAAACCTTTGTAGTTACTGTCATCAATGGTGAATTTGATATCATCAGAGGCAAAAGGGTCGATATGATGCTGCCCTGTCCCCTCATACCCCATTGGGGCTTCGGTAATCCCCCCAGTCCATGCAGGAATAGTTTTATTTTTATTCCCGGATTTTATCGAACCGAACGGCGTTAAAGAATTCCCTAACTTATTAACTTCTTTCGTTGAAACTTTCGCATTTGCATTGAGCGCACCCAAAACCAGCGCTAGCACACTACAAAGCAAAATAGACTTGTTTTTCATATGATTACCTTGAAACACACCCATTGTTGTATTACTACACTCTAAAATCGCCACACTCATTATTAACGAGAGTGGTCGCCCGCATCTGGATTAACATTTTTTGGCCTAAACCTGTTATCGCTGATACTGGCAAAACCTTCCGATAATACTTTTCAATTTCCTTCAAAAAGATTAGCCATGCTATTAATTTTTAGCAGATTTTTTCGATCTGTCTATTTTAGTTTTGTTATGAAATATATCTAAGGAAGGTTTTGAGCAAAAAACAGACTAATGAGTGCATGACCTCTCATGCAGGACGGTACGAAGGGCGAAACTATGCTCAATGTGGCCCTAGCAAGCTGAACCCTGTCAGCTCAGCTTGCGGGCAATTATTTTTGGACTTATTTCAAAAGAGCTTAAACCGGCTTATACAAGACTTTTCTCGACAACTTCTCTAACATCTTTTGAGAGCGCCTCTTTCGATTGAATCCTTTCAATCTGCTCGCACATTAACTTCTGTCGATTATCATCAAACTGCTTCCATCGCGTCAGGGGAGTCATAAGCCTTGCTGCAATTTGAGGATTCATATCATCTAGTTTGATAATAATATCGGCGAGAAACTCGTAACCTTCTCCCGACAGGTCATGGAAACGAACCAGGTTCTGACCACAATAGGCACCCACAACCGAGCGAACCTTGTTAGGGTTGGTTATATCAAAATCTGGCGTTTCCATTAATGCTTTTAGGCGCTCTAATGTCATAAACGCAGCACTTGAAGACTGAACAGAGAACCATAACTCGATAACCTGAGCATCGTCCTTCCACTGAGCATGAAAGGCTTCTAGTGCTTGCTCAGCCTCTGAGGCATCTCCTGAATTTACCAAAGCGCTCAAAGCAGAAAAGCTATCAGTCATATTATCAGCATTTGCAAACTGCTTTTTAGCCAGGTTAATAACATCTGCCATTTGACTTGCAGATGAACCACCTATTGCTGACATTAAAGATAAAGCCGCATTTTTTAATGCCCGTTGTGACATAGAGCCATAATCCAAAGCAGGTAATTCCGACTCAACAATATTGTCACGATAAACTGCATATAGCTCGTCACCTAGCTGATTAGCCAAGGCCTGTCGAACAAATTCTCTTGCAGCATGAATGGCATCAACATCTGCTTGCTCCGCCAGCTGCACAAGATAGCTCTCAGCGGGTAGCATCAGCATCTTGCAAACCATTGCTTTGTCTAAAGAGCTATCTGTGAGCAAACCTCGATACGCCTCGACAAAACTCTGGGGTAACACCAGCTCCAGCCCTTGCTGATAAGATTTGATTAAGCCCTGCAGGATGCGCAATGCCAATGCCTGCCCTGCCTCCCAGCGGTTAAAACCATCGGAGTCATGCTGAAACAAAAATACCAATTGCTCATCAGTATACTGATAGGACAACTTGACCGGAGCCGAAAAGCCTCTTAGTAATGATGGAACCGGTTCTGCTTCGATACCCTCAAAAACAATTGATTCTCGTGCTTCGATTAGCTCAAAAACACATTCTTTAGCGCCATCCGCAATTGATAAGGGAAGCTCCTGCCCTTCTGAGTCCAACAATGCAATAGATACAGGGATATGAAACGGCTCTTTTAAATCTTGCCCAGGTGTTGCAGGGCAAGACTGACTCAAGCTCAAGGTATATTGTTTGCTATTGGCATTATAGCTAGAACTCACTTGCAGCTCTGGCGTCCCGCCCTGATCGTACCAGAGCTTAAACTGTTCCAGATCCATCCCGGAAACGTCAGCCATTGCCGAAACGAAGTCTTCAGTTGTGACCGCTTGCCCATCATGCCTGTCAAAATATAAATCACTCCCTGCCCGGAACTGCTTCGGCCCTAAGAGAGTATGCAGCATGCGAACAACCTCTGCCCCTTTTTCATAAACCGTCAGGGTATAGAAGTTTGAAATTTCCATATAGGAAGCCGGACGAACCGGGTGTGACATCGGGCCTGCATCTTCAGCAAACTGTGCGGTTCGCAGAACATTTACATCCTCGATACGTTTAACCACGGAGGAATTCATATCGGCAGAAAATGCTGAATCCCTAAATACGGTAAACCCTTCTTTCAGGCTTAGCTGGAACCAATCTCTGCAAGTAACTCTATTGCCAGACCAGTTGTGAAAATACTCATGTGCAACAATCGCCTCAATGCGCTGATAACCCGCATCTGTTGTTGCATCGGGCTTTGCCAAAACACAGGATGAATTGAAGATATTCAGACCTTTATTCTCCATGGCGCCCATATTAAAATCGTCCACCGCGACAATCATAAATATATCCAGGTCGTACTCTCGCCCGTAGACTTCTTCATCCCAGCGCATCGACCTTTTTAAACAATCTAGTGCGTAATCGCACTTATCTGCATTCTTATGATCAACAAAGATCTTCAGGGCCACCTGACGTCCAGACATGGTTTTGAAGGAGTCTTCATGGCAATGTAAATCACCTGCCACCAAAGCAAACAAGTAACAAGGCTTTGGATGAGGGTCGTGCCAAGTAACAAAATGACGATTATCTTCCAAGTTTCCCGACTCAATAGCATTACCATTGGAAAGCAGGTTCGGGTAAAGCGCTTTATCAGCTTCGATGCGCGTCGTAAATACCGTTAGTACGTCAGGACGATCCATGTAATAGGTAATTCGTCTGAAACCCTCGGCTTCACACTGGGTACAAAACATTGACGAAGACTTGTACAAGCCTTCCAACCGCTTGTTATCTTGCGGCTTAATCCAGGTTTCACACTGCAACTCAAATTTCGCGGGTACAGATTCTACCGTTAGAGATTCGTCATCTAGAAGGTATTCACTCTCTTCCAGCTCACGGTCATCTAACTTTATACTTTTCAGCTCAAGGTCTTCACCATTTAGTGACAGCGCCTCGCCTTCACGGCCAGCGACTCGCTCGATAAGCTGCCTGGCTTTTACCAACGCTCCGTTTTCAAATAACTGAAAGGTTAAATCAAGTGACGTAATCTTAAACGCAGGCTCAAGATAGTCTTTGAGGTATATCGTCTTTGCTGATTCACTCATGCATGCTTTCCAAGTATATGTCTTACTCGACGTCTAGCGAGACGTCGTAGGACGTAAATTTTCGAATATTTAAGCAACCGGTATCGAGAATCATATATTGCCCTTTAATGGCAATTAAGGTCCCCTCCACCTCATCTTGTTTATCAAAATTAAAGGTTTTAGCCTTTTCTGGCCAAGATAAGTGTGGGTATTCAAATTCCCATACATCCTGCTCAGTCAAAGCAGTAATCTCACCGGGGAATTGCTCATCAAGCTCGGCCAACTTATCCTGAGCCAGTTCCATTAGACGGTCACGTTCAACCAAAAGATCTATATCAACGACCTCATGCTTCAGCATTTTCCGCCAATTAGTTTTGTCCGCCACCCACTCTTTCAGCATAACTTCAAGCAAACCGGAAAGTCGTCGGGACTTAACTGAGAATATAGGCAATGCAGCAATGGCACCCTGATCTATCCAGCGGGTAGGCACCTGGTTATGACGGGTAATCCCGACTTTCAAACCAGTTGAATTCGCCAAATAAACTATATGCTCCTGCATACAGTGTGTTTCACCCCATTCCGGCTCACGGCAGGTACCTTGTGCATAATGACAAAGCTCAGGGCTCATAATACAGCGGTCACACTGGGCCAACTTGGTAAAGCATCGATAACAGTAACCTTGGTTAAAGCTCTTGTTGGTACGCTTCTGACAATGAAAACAGCGAATCTCGCCGTTAGAACGAAAGCGTAATTTCTTGCCAAGATAATCTGCAGGATTGCATTTTGTATCACCAAAGTTCAAGGTGTAACTTACCGGGTTCCCCTGACTCACTGTCATTTTACTTAAATGACCTGATGCAACTTGATTCATTAATCGTCTTCTTTGTTAGTGCAATATACGGATAGT
>NZ_LWGA01000712.1:0-4740 GCF_001635235.1 Oleiphilus sp. HI0117
GAAGGCAGCTACGATACTGAATTTAGTGACCAGAGATCACACCTGCTGATCGAAACTGGCTCGGTGTCGCTTTCTCAGATTGCCTTGGCTGAGACTCAAGATACAGAGAGCTTATTTACACTCGATTCAGTGTCGCTTAGCCCTATCAATTTTAATCTGGAAGAACGTACAGCTAAGCTGGGCAACTTGCTAATAGAAAAGCCCGTGTTATTTGCTAAAAAGGATGAGACCTCACAAATAAATTTGCTACGTCCACTTCAACAAGAAAAGCTTGCTACTGATACCAACGAAAGTGAGGCCTCAGAGCCTATAGCAAAAACCAGCAACGACACAAGTCACTCGACTCAGGAAGCACCTTTCAAGTGGTCAGTGACATCGATAAAGCTAAAAGAAGGGCTGATCAATTGGCAAGACGCTAGCCTGGAAACACCCGCCGATATAAGTCTCGAAAATATATACCTTGAGCTTGGAAAGGTCTCCTACGAACTTGATAAAGCCTTTTCCTATAATGCTTCCTTTAATACCGGAGGGGCCAAGCAAAGTCTTTCAGGCCAATTGGCTGCCTTACCACTCAATGTCGAAGGTGATCTTTCACTTTCAGCCCTGCCATTACACTGGTCACAACCATATATAGGTGAGCAACTCAATGTGCTGCTTGAACAAGGTCAACTGGATCTATCATCAAACTATCAATTAAGCATGACAGACTCAGGCTTGTCTGGAGAAATCACTAGCAATACTTCAGTCAATAACCTTGATATAAAGGAGAGTATTGAAAGACAAGAGGTAGCCGGCTTCAAGACCTTCGCTCTAAAAGGCGTCAAGCTTAAGCTGGCAGGCGAGCAGCAAGCCCCTTCAATTTCAGTTGAAACAGTACAAATTTCCAAGCCCTATGCGAGAGCTAAAATCTCTGAAAAAGGCGAGATGAGCCTGGCTCAACTAAGTAAATCAAAACCGAGTGAGACAGAAGAAGGAAACACTGTAACAGAAGATCATTCGCAAGAAGAGCACAAAAGCGAAACAGCAGGAGAACAAGACCAAGCAAGTCAGCCTGCGAATATTGCCATCAATCGAATTATTATTGAAGAAGGCCGCTTCGACTATATCGATGCTTCATTAACACCGGTTTTTAATACTTATGTCGAGCAATTCTCCGGCGACATCACTAATATTTCTTCAGACATTGATGCCCACTCAAAAGTGGCACTATCTGGAAACCTCGATACCTATGGAAAAATTGCCATTAATGGCACAACTAACCCACTCAGCGCTCAACCTAATACTGCCTTAGATATTCAGGTCAACAATATTGACCTAAGTACCGCCAGTCCATATTCGGCTAAGTATGCTGGCTACCTGATCGATAAAGGCAAGTTGGATCTTGACCTGGCTTACGACATCAAGGGCTCTAAGCTGAAAGCGGACAATAAAGTCTTTATAGATCAATTTAACTTTGGAAAGTCTGTCGATAGCCCCGATGCCACAGTCTTACCACTTCCTCTGGCTATAGGTATTATGAAAAACCTCGATGGTGAAATAGATATCGACCTACCAATTAGTGGAGACTTGAGTGACCCGAGCTTCAGCTTTGGCGGCTTACTGCTAACAGCTTTCACAAACCTGATTACCAAAGTGGTAACCAGCCCTTTCTCTATCCTAGGCTCCTTGGTTGAAGGTTCTGATGACATATCATCTGTGAATTTTTCTGCTATGTCTTCGTCAATCGATGCGCTTGAAAGTGAGAAGATTCTTAAGCTTGCTGAAGCTTTGAAGAAGCGTCCTAATTTAAGTCTTGAAGTACGGGGCGTAGCAGATAGAAGTGTCGATCTAGAACCTGGTGGGCAGGTGCTTGGCGAAGATAAACTAGCAGTGCTTGCGAAGAGTAGGGCACTGGCCATCGCTAGTTCCTTGGTGGAGATTGGCGGAATTCCAGAGCAACGGATATTCACCCTCGAACCTAAAGTTGTCACGAGTGAAGCCTCAAAAGAGTCCCCGTCTGCCGAACAGGCTCCGACAGTAGCCTCGATTTTTACAATCAAGCCCAACTAAACCCATTCGCAAACATAGAGAAAGCCATGCACAAAACTATTAGCCACTTCTTCGCCTATGTCAGCCGGCTTAAATGGATTAAACGTTGGAGTCTAATGCGTAATGCAATTCATGAGGATGTCGCGGTGCACTCATGGGAAGTCGCTACGATAGCTCATATCTTGGCAATCATTCATAACAAAGACTGCGATCTAAATAATAAAATAGATGCAAACCATTTGGCTGTCGTTGCGCTTTATCATGATGCGACAGAAGTCATCACTGGCGACATGCCTACACCGGTAAAATATCACTCCGAGGCGATGCGTACCGCTTACAAAGGGGTCGAAGAGAAAGCACAGCATGAGTTGCTTGCCCTGCTGCCTGCTTCCTTGCATCAAGATTTTAGTAGTATCCTGCTTGAAGATACGCTCCCGGAGCACTACCTGGTTTTGCTCAAAGCCGCTGACCGACTTTCCGCTCTTCTTAAATGCCGGGCAGAATTGCGTGCAGGAAACCGCGAGTTTGAACAAGCTGAACAGGAAATCAGTTCACGCCTTAATGATATGAACCTTGCACCAGTACACTACTTTCTTGAAGTTTTTGCTCCCGGCTATGATATGTCGCTTGATAACTTGCTGGATGCCTAGTGTTTTGCCATGATTGTTTAATCAAAACCCCAGAGTGATAACCTTATGAAAGCGATTGGCCTAAACCAATATCTAGCAATTGAAGACCCTGAAAGCTTAATCGACTTCGAAGCGAATATGCCTCACCCCACCGCGCACGACCTACTAGTTAAAATCGAAGCCATTAGCGTCAACCCTGTTGATACAAAGGTTCGGGGGCCAAAATCGCAAACTCTAGAAGAGACCAAAATACTTGGTTGGGACGCTTGTGGTGTAGTCGTTTCCGTAGGTGAAAGCGTCACCCTTTTTAGCCCTGGTGACAGGGTGTTCTATGCCGGCGATATTACACGGCAAGGTTGCAATAGTGAGTTTCATTTAGTCGATGAAAACATCGTAGGTTATGCACCACGCTCCCTTGATTCAGCTAATGCCGCAGCCCTTCCACTCACAGCAATTACGGCCTGGGAAGCCCTTTTTGAAAGGTTAAATATTTCAATTGATGGCTCAAGAGCAGAACACGCCAAACCCACGATTTTAATTATCGGTGGTGCAGGCGGTGTTGGTTCGATCGCCACTCAAATCGCCACAAAGCTTGCCGGGCTTGAAGTTATCGCAAGCGCGTCTCGCCCTGAAAGCAAAGCTTGGTGCGAGAAAATGGGTGCCAAACATGTAATCGATCATAGCAAAGCTTTAGATAAACAACTTTCTGATATTGGTATTCCTAGCGTTGATTATATTCTCTGCTGTAATAGCACCGATCAATACTTCGATCTTATGATAGACGTAATCAAACCGCTTGGAAGAATCTGCTGCATTGTTGACAATACGGCCCCCTTGGAAATGAATAAACTGAAATCAAAGTCAGTGAGCTTCGCTTGGGAGTTCATGTTCACCAAAGCCATGTTCAAGACACCAGACCGGATCGAGCAACATCATATTCTTAACGAAGTGGCACGGCTCGTTGACGAAGGTGAGTTCATCTCCACACAGAATCAAATATTATCGCCTATCTGCGCAGACACTCTACGCCAGGCTCATGCCCAACTAGAGCAAGGAAAAACAATAGGGAAGCTCGTCATCGAAAGCTGGGAGTAGAGAGCAACTAGCAAACTATAATTGAAAACATTCTCTTAAATGTTTTCTTCTATCCATTTCGTTAATTGGGCTAAGGGTAAAGCTCCAGAAATCCTGGCAACTTCTTTCCCGCCTTTGAAGATTAATAAACTCGGGATAGATTGTATTCGCCAACGGGCAGCTACTTGTTGATGCACTTCAGTATTCAGTTTTGCAAAACGTAACTTCGGTTCTAGTTTCTTGGCTGCTGCATCAAACGTTGGAGCGAATTGCATACAAGGCCCACACCACGAGGCCCAGCAATCCACGATCACCGGGATCTCATTATGACCAACAACAGCAGCGACATTCTGCGCAGTGATATCCATTGCTTTTCCAAGAAATAACGCTGACTTACACTTTCCACATTTTGGCTTTTCTTTAAGTCTCTCTTCCGGCAACTTATTGCTAACACAGCACTTTGGACAAACTATTTTTATTACACTCATAGTAAGTTTTTAGCTCCTTAAGAAAAATACGAAAGCGATCAATTGAGTAGGTACTCATCTCTTCAGTAAATTATAAACAAAAAAAATCCCCGACTTGCGGGGATTTTTTATTTGCCTAACTCAACTTAGTAGGCAACCAGTAGAGGTCCAAAGGCCACGATGAGCAATACTGAGCCCATTGTCATCATTGGCATCAGAATACGCTCATTGCGCTGGTAGAAGGTACCATCCTTAACTTCTTCATCAGCTTTAAGCGCTTCTTCTTCACCCACCACTTGGCGTGTTAACAAGTGATTCAATGCTACCGGCGGGCTCAAGTAACCCAACTCAAAGGCAACCAAAGTCATCATCCAGAAGTGAATTGGATCAATACCAGCCTGGTAAGCAACCGTAGCGATTGTTTGGCTTACCAGAATTACCGCACCAAAGGCTTCCATAATCATACCCATGACAACCAACGCACACACCATAAGGGCCATTGCTGTCCAGATACTTGAGAAGTCACTTGGGAACATCTCAAC
>NZ_LWGA01000713.1:0-5392 GCF_001635235.1 Oleiphilus sp. HI0117
GCTTACTTCAAAGTGAATGTCTTCAGTAGTGCTTCGGTGCAGAGTTCCAAGGGATTTGCTGGAATGATCTATCTCTGCTTCTGTGTGAGGCAGTATGGCAGTTGAAGTGCTGACTTGTTCACTATTTTGTTCGTCTAAACTGGCTACTTCGTATTTGCTTTGCTTCGCTGAGTTGGCGGTACTTGTTTCTACATACGCATTGCTGGAAAAACTCTCGCCAGGTGGGCTGGAAAATTCTCCGTTAAGCTGGGTGGGGCTTTCTTCGTACCCGGCTGCAGTGGAGGGGAGTAGAGAGAAATCAAAATCTTCGTCGTTAATGATGCTGTCTTGTAGGGTGGCAATATCGTTTAACTGTTGCTCGTTTGCGTTCGATAGCTCATGTTCCAGCTTCTTGAGTGTCGCCTTGGCTTGCAGTGCTTGGTTCGATGCTGTGTCGAGCTGTTCAAGGTTCAGCGAAGCTTCTCGTGGAGGGAATATGTCATTAAGTAGTATGGATGGATGTACGTCCGGACTTGTCTTGTTAATGTCGGTGTTTGTAGTTTGCCCATGAGCCTGTTCAAGCACTTGGCTAGAAAAAAGGCGGGTTGATACTAACAGGCTAGGCTGAGCCGACATGAATGCACTCCGGTTGTACAATTAATACAGTGAGTTAATACACTAAGAGTATTATGAGTGTTTGTCTAGATTATGGCGGGCGGATTTTGTGATCAAATGTAAAAAGCCCGCTAATGTTGCCATTAACGGGCTTTTATTCTGAACCTACATGCGCAGGTTAGGCTATCTGTGATGATAGCTTATAGAACATCGTACTTATAGAGAGTAGTACAATTCAAACTCAACTGGGTGAGTTGTCATGTTCAATAGCTCAACTTCTTCACGCTTAAGATCGATGAAACCCTGGATCATGTCTTCAGTGAAAACATCACCCTTAGTTAGGAATTCGTGATCTGCTTCTAGAGCGTTTAGTGCTTCTTCTAGCGTAGCAGCAACTGTTGGGATCTCAGCAGCTTCTTCAGCAGGAAGGTCATATAGATCTTTATCAGCTGGGTCGCCAGGGTGGATCTTGTTCTGGATGCCGTCAAGGCCAGCCATTAGTAGCGCAGAGAACGCTAGGTATGGGTTAGCCGTTGGATCTGGGAAGCGAGCTTCCAGACGACGTGCTTTCGGGCTATTTACGTATGGAATACGGATAGAAGCAGAACGGTTACGTGCAGAGTATGCCAACATAACTGGTGCTTCGAAGCCTGGAACCAAACGCTTGTATGAGTTAGTAGAAGCGTTAGTGAAAGCGTTCAAAGTCTTAGCGTGCTTAATGATACCGCCGATGTAGTATAGGCACTCATCAGATAGACCAGCATAGCCGTCACCAGCCATAACGTTAACGCCATCTTTTGCAAGAGACATGTGAACGTGCATGCCAGAACCGTTATCGCCAACTACTGGCTTAGGCATAAATGTCGCAGTCTTGCCGTAAGCGTGAGCAACGTTGTGTACACAATACTTAAGGATCTGAACTTCATCAGCCTTGTTTACTAGTGTATTAGCGCCAACACCGATTTCACACTGACCAGCAGTACCAACTTCGTGGTGGTGTACTTCGATTACTAGACCCATTGCTTCCATCGCTGCACACATTGCTGCACGAAGGTCGTGTAGAGAGTCAACTGGTGGTACTGGGAAGTAACCGCCTTTAACGCCTGGACGGTGACCAATGTTACCGCCTTCGAATTCTGCGTGGCTACCCCAAGCAGCTTCTTCAGAGTTGATTTCGTACATAGCGCCGTTCATGTCGGCTTTCCACTTAACGTCATCAAATACGAAGAATTCTGGCTCTGGACCAAACAATGCAGAGTCAGCGATACCTGTAGACTTCAAGTATTCTTCAGCACGGATCGCAACAGAGCGTGGGTCGCGCTCGTAGCCTTGCATAGTTGAAGGCTCAACGATGTTACAACGAAGGATCAAAGTGCTTTCTTCTGTGAACGGGTCAAGTACTGCTGTAGCGTCTTCAGGCATAAGGATCATGTCTGATTCGTTGATGCCTTTCCAGCCAGCAATTGATGAACCGTCAAACATTTTGCCTTCTTCGAAGAAGTCTTCGTCAACTTCAGAAGATGGAATGCTTACGTGTTGTTCTTTACCGCGAGTATCTGTGAAGCGAAGGTCGACCCATGTGACTTCGTTTTCTTTGATTAGGCCGAGAGTTTTCTCTGACATTCTAATTTCTCCATTTTTGGACGTATTCGAAACAAAGGTTTGTTTCATGTTATTTCAAGTGCCGAGCACTGCACTAAATTGTCACACTCAAGTTGCGACATGCGCAGTGCCTAGCGATTTTCGCAGCAGGTGTCCGGCCTAACCAGTCTAAACAAACTTTTCAAATACTATTTATATTTCAAGTACCGTCCAAGTTGTCAGACGCCTTTGCTGGGCAGCCTGGAAGAGGAAAAAATGAAGGATAGCAGAACTATCTTCATTATTCCCCAATTATTTGTTGACATTAGTTTTTCTATGTCAGTGTGCAATATGTTTGCCAATTTTGATTATTTGTAAGTGCTTGAAAATAGGTGGCTGGAAGGGAGTATCAGTGGATTTTTACGATGTAATGCGCACCATAGCGGTGCTTCATGCTGTTTAGTGCAATAAAATGGTGCGACAGTAAAAAACTAAAATGTAAAATATTTGTTTACTGCATTTTAATATGACGTTCTTTCTGTATAATTCGCGTCCAATTTATATTCAGTTACTTTTAATTTAAGTCTTGGATTTAGTCTTTTCAGGATAACAGGTACCCGTATTGTGATAGAGAAATTAAGAAATATTGCCATCATTGCTCACGTTGATCATGGTAAAACGACGCTTGTAGATAAGTTGTTAAGCCAATCGGGTACACTCGAACGTCGGGACGAAGGTTCTGAGCGTATCATGGACTCCAATGACCAGGAAAAAGAGCGCGGTATTACCATTCTGGCAAAAAATACAGCCATTCAATGGAATGACTATCATATCAATATCGTTGACACACCTGGGCACGCTGACTTCGGTGGCGAAGTAGAGCGTGTATTATCGATGGTTGACTCGGTATTGCTGTTGGTTGATGCCGTTGATGGGCCGATGCCTCAAACTCGCTTTGTGACTTCAAAAGCGTTTGAGCAGGGTTTACGTCCTATTGTTGTAATCAATAAAATAGATCGCCCGGGTGCTCGTCCAGACTGGGTGATGGATCAGGTTTTCGATTTGTTTGATAGCTTGGGTGCGACGGATGAACAGTTAGACTTCCCTGTTATTTATGCGTCGGCGCTGAATGGTATTGCTGGTTCAGACCCTGAGGATATGGCTGACGATATGACGCCGCTGTATGAGATGATCACAGAACAAGTGCCAGCGCCTGATGTAGATCCTGAAGGAATGTTCCAGATGCAGGTGTCTGCATTGGCTTACGACAGCTACGTAGGTGTTATTGGTGTAGGTCGTATTACTCGCGGAACATTGAAGCCAAATCAGCAAGTAATTATTAAAGATGCCAAGGGTAATGAGCGTAAAGGCAAGGTGCTTAACGTCAAAACTCATATGGGGCTTGAGCAGGTTGAGACGCCACTGGCGAATGCCGGAGATATTGTTTGTATCAATGGTATTGATGGCTTAGGTATTTCAGATACTTTGTGTGACCCGGAGTGTGTAGAGGCTTTGCCAGCACTAAACGTAGATGAGCCAACCGTAAGTATGACCTTCGTGGTGAATGATTCTCCTTTTGCGGGCTTGGAAGGTAAGTTTGTTACGACGCGTAATATTAAGGATCGTCTTGATCAAGAGCTTATTCACAATGTGGCATTACGAGTGGCGCCAGGTGATACGCCGGACAAGTTTGTTGTCTCGGGTCGTGGTGAATTACACCTTTCTGTATTGATTGAAACAATGCGTCGTGAAGGCTTTGAGATGGCGGTATCGCGCCCTGAAGTTGTCCAGAAAGAAGTTGATGGCCAGATTCACGAGCCGTATGAGATGGTTGTAATTGATGTTGAAGAGCAGCATCAAGGGCCTGTGATGGAAGCAATGGGTTTGCGAAAGGCAGAATTAACCAATATGGAGTTGGATGGTAAAGGGCGTGTGCGTCTTGAGTTTGTTATCCCTTCTCGTGGTTTGATCGGTTTCCGTGGATTATTCCTGACGCTGACTTCTGGTTCAGGCATCATGACGAGTGTCTTTGATCACTATGGCGAAGTGAAGTCTGGTGGCTCTTTTGAGCGTCAGAACGGTGTGTTGGTGAGTATGGTCAAAGGTAAGACCACTGCTTATTCGTTGTTTACTGTTCAGCAGCGTGGCCGTTTATTCTTAGGCCCTGGTGTTGATATTTATGAAGGTCAGATTGTCGGCATTCACTCACGCTCTAATGACTTGGTTGTTAATACGGTCAAAGGTAAGCAGCTAACGAACGTTCGTGCATCGGGTACCGATGAGGCCTTGACCTTGGTTCCGCCGATTACGCATACGCTAGAGCAGGCGCTTGAGTTTATCGAAGATGATGAGTTGGTTGAAGTAACGCCAGAAAGCATTCGTATTCGTAAGAAGCTTCTTACCGAGACTGAGCGAAAGCGTAATAAGAAGTAAGCTTCTGTATAGTCTGTATAGAAAGTAGCTTAATAATTAAGCCCGCCTCCATATTTGGAGGCGGGCTTTTTTGTGGGTCATCGATATGACATATTAAAGGATTATGCTTAATTAAGCTTGGGAGAGAAAAGTGAAAGGTCTGATTCAGCGGGTAAGCTCTGCTTCGGTCGAGGTCTCTGGTGAAGTGGTTGGGGAGATATCTAAAGGGGTTTTGTTATTGCTGGGCGTTGAGAAGCAAGATACTGAAGCTTCGGCACAGGCTTTGCTTGAAAAGGTAGTGGGCTATCGTATTTTTGAGGATGAAGCTGGTCGAATGAACAAAAGCCTAAGGGATATAGGAGGTGAGTTATTGCTGGTTTCCCAGTTTACGTTGGCAGCGAATACAAAAAAGGGGCGGCGGCCAAGCTTTTCAGAGGCCAGTGAGCCTGGGCGAGCGCAAGAGCTTTATAAGATATTTGGAGAAATGGCCGAGGCGCAAGGTGTTCGTGTGCAGAGAGGGGTATTTGGTGCGGATATGCAAGTTTCTCTGGTGAATGACGGGCCGGTTACCTTTTTGCTTGAGGTGTAGTTATTGTGTGCTTGTTAGTGGATTTTGAGCTTTTTTGGTGCAAAACGGCTAATTTGCGAGAAAAATGTAATTATTTTTTGTACTTTTGTTTATTTGCTGCTAAATAATAGTTAAGCTTAATTTTAAAAAGGACTTGTAAGATATTGTTTGTACTGGTTAACCACTAGAGAATGACTGGTATATCTTTATTGCAAGTGCAATGACGCATATAAAAGT
>NZ_LWGA01000714.1:0-12627 GCF_001635235.1 Oleiphilus sp. HI0117
GGTTCACGATACTGGCCATTGCCATCTGATTGTGAGCTTTCACCTAGGTTAGATTCCCTTGCTCCTGCCTCATTTGCGCTCGCATCGCCGATCAAATCTGGATCCATTGATGGGTGAATATTATCCATTTCACCCTGATCCTTATTGATCAAGCCGGAAGGAAACTGCCCGGCTCCAGCATGTTTTGTATCCATTAACTTGGCTATCTGATCTGCCGTATTTTTTTCTTCAGCCAAGTAAGGCAATAAGAGGGACGCAAATCTAGACGCCCCCTTAAGCCAATCCTCTGCATAGACCTTTATAATTCTCGCACCCAACCATGCATCTCCCTCCATGGCATCAGAATCCGACTGCCCTCCTAGAGAGCCCGATTTAAGCTGCCATAGATGCTCATAGATACGCATGTAAAGATGCCATACTCGGCTATTCGATCCCCCTTGATCTATTCGCTTGTAGACCTCGTCCATTCTGAGGCCAAACTGACGCTGGAGATGGTTGTTAATTAGTAGGTCTGAATACAGGTTGGCGACCATACCTGCCTGGTTCTCTAACGTAGGAAGGCAGACATGGATTCTCGCTATCATACGGGCATGATCTGTGAGTGTTGCTGGCGAAAGAATATGGTGACCAATCTCGTGAGCAAGCACTTCAACTGCATAGTCTTGAAGCTTGTATTTGGTGATCGCTTCTAAATCAACTACGACAGCCTGATCATTCAAACGGATCATGGCAAAGCTACCAGATAAGCCCTGTTTTGAAGCTTCTAGATGCGTCTCACATAAAAGTGGGTTTCTTAATTGTGTATAGCGACTCCACAAAGCAAGCGCTTCACTCCAGGATGACTGCCAACGCTCTAAAAGCGACTCGTCGGTTATCATGATGAGCGACCTTTACTTGTATTCAAGACCGCAGATCCCGAACACTCAGTAATGATGACTGAGAAAGTCTCCGGCGAGGTAAATACGAGTGTATCGTCAAGTTGTGCGACCGAATTGATATCTGTAAGGTCGCTGAAACGGCCGAGCGATATGAGTTTTGGGTTGTAACTTATCTGTTGATCTATTTGTTTTAGATCTTCAAGTTGTAGATTCTCGCTGGGAATGAGTGTCGCCCCAAATGAATCGGCATAGAGTCTCCAAATATGCGTGTCAGAAAGAACATACAGTTGGTCACCTTCAACGAAGATCTTGGGTGGTAAGGGGAAATCCCCACCAACAATACTGCATTGGCCAACCCGGTATTTTTCATGAATCTCCGTGCCGGATGTACTGGCCTTTATGTGTTGAGGTTTGAACCATCTACTCGCATTTAATTGGTCAAAATGAAAATTGAGATCATGACTGTCAGAGAGCTTAAATAGTTTTCTGGATACTTCGTCTGGTAGCTCATTAATTTTGTTCAGCGCTATTTCTCTGTACTGAGCCAATCCCGCCAACCAAGCACAAACAACGCCCGTTATCTTGAACTGTTCGATTGAGTTGATTACATCACAAGACTTAATCATCAGATCAAGCCAGGCATTCGGTTTCTCTTCACCAAAAGCCAAAATATTGCTTAACGAATTACTTGTTCCAGCAAATAGTGCACCCGGGCTTTCCGTAAGAAGAGAATCAACCTTTGGATATAGGCTATTCCAGACTTTGAATAGCAGCGCTTTTTTAGACTCTGATTTCAACCAATTAAAACTGGCCAGTTCTAGTCCATACTTGAAACCCGCATGAGCTACATGAAACGTAATTTGGTTACTCTGACCATCTAAGGTCAGGACTACTGGATCTAAGCATTCGGTCAAAAACCAATTAAAGTCATCTAGATTTAAATTTGGGTACTGATGTCTGACGCTCGCAACCATTTGATTACAAGTGTCTCTTTCAGCTTGGAAATATGCCTTGAGCGCCGCTGACTTCATTGAACAAGCCCCTATGACTCAAGCCACTTGAGATAGTTCGTATAGCGCTGATGCAAATATTTAAGTTTTACGACATCCTCGTAGATGTGCCCATACATTTTCTTGCCCTCTACGAGTTTCGCTATTTCCGTCTCAATACGATTGATTCGTTTTTTAGCTTGCTTTGCAGTTAAGCCATCAAGACCTTCTTCAAACTCATTCGACAACTCTTCTACAGGGTCATTCTTATCCAAGTTAAGTTTATCGAATTCCCTACATGAAGAATCAAAGAGGTGACGCAACCAGCCGATCTTATCGCTTCGATAAAAAGTATTCTCAGACAGTTCGAAAAACGGTGAATCCATGTCAGCAAAAAGCCGGGAATGAAAAACGAATGGGAGTACTTGCCTTACATCGTTTAACTCAACCGTGTCATTACCCCTAAAAAACGCGAGAGCTTTAGCAAACTGTAGTAGTGACATCAAAGAACGAACTGAGATTCCGTTTAGGGTCTGACAACCAAGATCTTTTAGACGATCACGACCATTATCAATAGACGCTAACACATGTGATTTGACGCCTGATAATCGTGACGTGTCCTTTGTTTTATATTCAAACTGAGAGGCAGAATACTCCGAATACTCAAAGTGACTCGTAAAGAACTCTATTCTGCGCCGAATCCCTGCAGGTACTGTGATATTGCGTATCGCTAGCGACATGTCTGAGATCTCATCTTCGGTGAAAATGATCTGAGGTGGAACCATATCTTCTGGCTTTACACCTTCTTCAATACGTAGAAGCAACTGATTCAGAAATCTAGGGTTAAATGACAAAGCTTGGACAACGACATCAATACGATCTTTTAAGGCTTCGATCACCTGGTAGGTTCCGCCACCCTGATCATCATTTGCAGTTAAATACCAGGCCGCATCAGGACATTCAAAGACCTGGTTGTAGAGTTCTGCGTAGTTGTCTCCCATCACAGTCAGCAAAGCGCTTTGCGTTCGTGTAGGGATACGGTTGTATTCATCGACTATTTTTACGCGCATTCCAAGCCATTTCCGCCACGATATGCGGATGTCTTCGATCGCTTCGGCCGAGGCCAGATCCGATGGCAAGGGATTACCCAGCAAATCAGCCACTGTCATCTGCGGATGGCCATGTTGCATGGCTCGTTTAACTTCTTTTGTCGTATAACCGCCCATGATACCCATCAAGATTGCACTAGCCGTTTTACCCCGGCCTGGTCCGCCAATGAAAAGGCATTTACTTTGAGTAGCGAACGTGAGGAGTGGCAATAAGATAAAGCTTGAGTAAGACTGTTCAGTTGGGAGGTTTAGCGTACTGTGACTGTCTCCCGCCCTAAACTGTTGCGGAGACTGATCATTATATTCGATATCATAGTGAGGACTGATTATCGCGTTATTAACGATCCAAAAGTAAGCCTGCCTAAGCTTTTCATCTAGTCCCGTGCTAGTTTCTTGAGCGTCACTTTCACCTGAACCAAAAGGCCCATCATACAAATCTGAAACATCGAAAGACTTAGCTTTGGAGTGTGCCTTTGGTTTGGTTGGTGAGGCCGATAAGCGGCCAAATAAATTGAATTTACTCATTAATAGTTCTCTTGATTCAACCAAGAATCAAATATCTAAATTATATTTTTCGTTATTAAGGTTCAGCTTGAACTATCCCAAGCCCGACAAAGCTTATCTACACGTTTCAATAGCGTCGGAAAGCGAAAACCACCATCCATGTTTATTATTTGTTGCTTAGCAATTTCAATATCCAATCCAGCCGCAGTCACATACAGCGGTTTGTCGCTCTTACCTCTGTATACTTCATAATTTGAACCGATACTCTTGAATCGATTTTTAGCGACACCGACAACCGGAATGCTACCACCTAAAGCATCATAAAGATGTTTACCAAGGCCAGGTCTTTTCTCTCCATCTAAGAATACATACCCATCAACAACGATAACATCTGGTTTTAGCGAGTGCTCATTTATTAGTTCGAGAATACAAGGCAGCTCTCGCTTATAAAACTCACCGGGAGTGTAATCTTCAACAGACTGAACTTTGCTAACAACCTCAATCGTCGGTTCTTTATCAGTCCAATCATCAAAAATAACACCACCGATTAATCCCGTATCGTTTTTATAGTCAACGTCAACAGCTAGAATCATTAAGATTTTCTTCCAACTCTTCACTAAAAACTTTGATACCCGATTTGTTGCACAGTTTGCTTTCTCTAAACCTTTTTAGCTGGCCGCAGCTATACATCCCATCGATCTCGAGTCTTTTGATATGAGGCAGATTTTCTGCATTTATAAAAATATCTGGAAAAGTGTAGCTGCTAATATTACTTCCCCCTAGGCTCAACCAAGCATCTTCCAATACGCTAAAACCGGACGTCAATAGATTGTCATGAGTCTTAGAGGTTAACGGTTCGCCATCACTCGTTATGATTTCAAGATTGCGCAGTCTTTTGAAAAGTATTGGCCTATCTAGTCTAAAATTACCATGAATAACGAGTGATTCGACTGAATGTAGACTCTCAAGTAAGCTTGTTAAATCGCCAAGTAAACTTGGAGCCCAACCATCACGATTACAATACAATTCATCAATACCTAGTGACAGATGCTCTAAAAGAGGAAAGCTAGTTCCAGACAAGATTTCTATAGCTTTTTCATAATTAAATGAAGATCCAGGAGGAGTATAGTCGCAGTGACCTATACATATTGAACGGAGCTGTTGAGGTAAGCCAGACTTAACAAGAGCTTCCAAAATATGAAAACTTTTTCCTCCAAGCAAAATTGAAACAGAAGTACATTCCCTGGGAATACCGTCCAACACTTTATAACCATTATGTTCGGTCTGTGGTACGCCGATAATCAGGTCTGTTTTATCTCTATCTATTGAGCGCTGTTCTTCTGGGAGTTCAAGTATTATTTGTTCGAACTCAAGATTGCTCGGAAGGTCCGTCTTATTTCTAAACACTGAGAACATTATGAATCAATCGCCGCGACTAAAAACATCAAGATATCATAATTCACTAGAAATGAGGGGCTGAAAATCAGAAAACATGGGAACGAATAAGACCAAAATGAAAACATCTTAAATATGAGCAATTAATTATATTTATCAATAACTTATATTTGTCTTCGTTTTTATTCTCTCAAACCCTTTTTTTAGGCTACCGAGGAATAAGGGTTTCAGAGGACTTTTGTCTTCGTTTTTATTCCTTCGATACATGATTGATCAAATTAGGATCAGCGAAAAAAGTCATTTTTGACGCTGACCCTAATCATTTAGCTATTTCTTCAACTGATACCCCGTCCTAAATATCCACCATACGCCAACAATACACAGAAGCAGAAAGCCACTAATAGCCGCCAGACTTGCTACCATGCTGACGTCTGAAATCTCGTAAAAACTCCAGCGAAAGCCGCTTACCAAATACAAAACAGGGTTGAATAAAGTGATGGTCTGCCAGATCTGCGGCAGCATGTTGACAGAGTAAAAAGTACCGCCCAAAAACACTAAAGGCGTAATCACCAGTAAAGGAATCACCTGAAGCTTCTCAAAGTTATCGGCCCAGATGCCGATAATAAAACCGAACAAGCTGAAGGTAATGGCCGTCATCACAAGGAAGACCATCATCCAAACCGGATGCGCTATTTGTAGCGGTACAAACAGGCTCGCCGTTGCGAGAATAATCAAGGCAAGTATGATCGACTTCGTTGCTGCGGCCCCCACGTAGCCAAGCAAGGCTTCGAAGTATGAAACAGGTGCAGAAAGTAGCTCATAAATGGTGCCGCTAAACTTAGGAAAATAAATTCCAAATGAAGCGTTAGAAATACTCTGCGTTAACAAAGAAAGCATAATCAAGCCTGGTACGATAAAGGCCCCATAGCTAACTCCGTCCACTTCATTAATCCTCGAGCCAATCGCAGAACCAAAGACGACAAAATACAAAGAGGTAGAGATAACTGGCGAGACAATGCTCTGGAAAATGGTTCGCTTTGTACGGGCCATTTCAAACTTATAAATCGCGGCAACTGCGTGACGGTTCATGCGGACTCCTTAACAAGCGATACAAAGATATCTTCTAATGAGCTCTGGTCAGTCTTTAAATCTTTAAACTGAATCCCCTCTTCAGACAAGTGCTGGAGCAAGGTCGCAATACCCGTATGATCTTCTAGCGTGTCGTAGGTATAAACAAGTTGCAGGCCATTATTATTCAGCACTAGATCGAAACCTTTTAGGCTCGTTGGCAAACTAGATAGCTCGGTCTTCAGGTCGAGGGTTAATTGCTTCTTCCCTAACTTACGCATCAATTCTGTCTTCTCTTCAACCAAGACTAATTGACCATTATTGATCACACCAATACGGTCAGCAATTTCTTCTGCTTCCTCAATATAGTGTGTGGTGAGGATAATCGTGACCCCCTTTTCTCGAAGCTTACGGACCAACTCCCACATATCTTTTCGCAGCTCAACATCAACCCCAGCTGTCGGCTCATCCAAGAATAAAATCTTGGGTTCATGCGACAGCGCTTTGGCTATCAACACACGGCGCTTCATACCACCTGACAACTCCATAATACGGTTATCTTTCTTATCCCACAGTGATAAGTCTTTTAGCGTCTTCTCGATATAAGCCGTGTTAGGCGCTTTACCAAATAAGCCTCGACTAAACGTCACGGTATCCCATACAGTCTCAAATGAGTCAGTCGTTAACTCTTGTGGAACCAGACCAATCATTTCACGCGTATGGCGGTAGCCTTTGATAATATCCTCACCGTCGACAGTCACGGTGCCGGAAGATGGATTGACTATACCGCAAATGGTACTGATTAAGGTCGTCTTACCGGCCCCGTTCGGACCGAGTAAAGCAATGATTTCAGATTTTTCTATTGTAAGGTTAATACCACTGAGCGCTTGAAAACCACCAGCATAAACCTTAGACAAGTTTTCGATTTGAATAATGGGAGTCATGATTTTGCATACCCTAATTTCTATAACAGTACGTTAAACGATTTTGCTTGTGCCTGACTATGCTCATAAATGGAATTCAGAAATTTGGGCTCAACGTACTGAAGAATACCGCTGCTGCAATACAAAGGGATTTGGAAGAAGCTGAAGCGAACAAGCTTTATCCGCAGAGTTATGATCTTAAGGCGGCCTAGCCTTTTTCAAAGGGGTCAGACTCGATTGATTTTCAATCGAGTCTGACCCCTTTGAAAACCTTCGACCTACGATCACCGCCCGTCTTTCTCGGGTGACTTGCCCTACCGGTCTGCGCTTCAATTTGAGACTTGAATTGCTCACTTCCCAGTACCCATGCCTTATTTGTTACTGTGCGAATCTCTTCAAGCGTCTGTTCTTTTATCTCGTACGTAAATAGAGAACGATATATCGACCGTCTTTTTTCTGGCGATACGGATAAAGACAAGTATTCGAAATGAGGTGAGATTAGCTCGCTTTGTGCTCCCAAAGCATTAACACGATAACTAGACCAAGGGTAATTAGATGGGTGGGCCACCATATTGGCCCGAACAGGATTTAGCTCGATATATCGATAGCAAGTTAGTAAATAGAGAGCTGAGTCAATAAGAGACGCTTTATAACGCCCTTCCCACAACGTACCCGTTCGGCGGTACTTTTTATTAAAGTACTGAACATAGTAACGCCCAATATTCTGTATTGTTTTTGATATGCCGTCTTCCACTTGAGGTGTAATCAGCAAATGTACGTGATTGGTCATCAAGACATAAGCATGTACTTCACAAGAGTATGCTCGACACGCGTCATTCAGTTTATCTAGATAGAACAAATAATCGTCATTTTGATGAAAAATCGCTTCACGGTTATTACCTCTAATAATCACGCGCTGCGGATGGCCTGGAATCACAAACCGGGGTAATCTCGCCATATTGACCTCCCTGTCTTCTGGCGTTGAACACTAAATCTACACTAACTTTTCAGCAGCTTCTTTTCAACGGAGTCAGACTCGATTGGTTTTCAATCGAGTCTGACTCCGTTGAAAAAGATACACTAGCTCTGATTATTCTTTATAATCCCAGCATTCGAATTTATACAAGCAGTTATTACCATGAACACTCCTACACAGATTACTGTTGCTTATCAGGGAATTGAGGGTGCTTATTCGCACTTGGCCTGTAAGAAGGTCTTTCCTGATCATCGTGCCCTCGCTTGCGAGAACTTTCAAAGCGCTATTCAGCTGGTGGAACAAGGCCAGGCTGACTATGCGATGATCCCGCTTGAGAATTCGACCGCCGGGCGTGTTGAGGAGATTTATCGTTTATTACCCAATACGCATTTGAGCATTATTGCCGAGCACTTTGAGCCGGTGAATCATTGCTTGCTTGCCCTACCCGGAACTCAACTTGAGGCGATTAAGACAGTGTCTTCTCATCCTCAAGCTTTGGCGCAGTGCTTTCATCGTTTGGAAGCTTTAAAGATCACCCCTTTAGTGGCGATGGATACGGCTTTGTCTGCTAAGGACTTGGCGTCTAAGAAAGATGCGCAATCGGTTTACGGTAGCCATGGCGCGATAGCTTCTACTTTGGCGGCAGAGCTGTATGGGCTAGATGTGATCGCAGAGAGCTTTCAGGATGTGGGCGGCAACACGACGCGCTTTATTGTTTTGGCTAAGCAAGCTATTGATGCCGACTATGATCCGAAGCAGCATTATATTTCGAGCTTGTTGTTTTCGGTCAGAAATATACCGGCGGCTTTGTATAAGGCTCTCGGTGGTTTTGCCACCAACGGTGTCAATATGATCAAGCTTGAGAGCTATATGGATGGTGGAACCATGGAAGCGAGTCATTTTCATATTGATGTCGATGGACATTATCGTCAGCAAGCGCTTCAGAATGCTTTGGAAGAATTGAACTTTTTCGCGAAGGAGGTACGGATATTGGGTTCGTATCCGGCGCATAAGTATCGTCGGAAGCATGAGTTTGTGTGAGATTTTTGTAGGCGGCCCCGCCTTGTCTACTTCGGATTATTCCCATACATACAAAAAGCCTCATATGAGGCTTTTTTTGATTTCATTACGTTTAGAAGTTGCGAACTAAACGCAAACCAAAGGTTCTTGGTGGGTTGATGTCTTTGGTTACACCGACACTATCCAGGCTTAAAGGGCTACCAGGAAACTCTCGAGTGGAAGTTGAATACGCTTTATTCGTTAGGTTTTCAACGTAAACTTCTGCTTCCCACATTTCATCTGCACTCTCATAACCGAACCTCGCATTCACTAAAGCATAAGCCCCCTGATAAGAGGTTTCATGGTTCGGCGCAGTAAAGTACTGCTCATCCTGCCACGCATACTCCAAGCGGTAACTTAACGTACCACTTGGCAAGTCATGAAAGTACTGGCCAGCCAAACTAACTTTATGAGCTGGAGATGCAACCATATCATCCCCAGAAGCATCCTGTTCAGGCTGAGCAATCGAGCTATCAGCGTTTACAACTGGCGGAATGATATAATTATCATATTCTGCATTCAAAAACGCATAATTCATTTCTATCGCCAGGTTATAGGTTGGCATCCACTTATTTTCAATCTCAAGTCCAAAAATATTCGCTTCTGCAGCATTAGAAACATTCAATACACCTGGACTTGTAAACTCTGATACCTGCAAGTCCTGATAGTCGCTATAAAATAAAGCTATGTTTGAATGTAGTTTTTTATCTAATAGCTGGAACTTACTACCTATTTCGTAGGACCAAACCTTCTCGGGAGAATACTCTGGCGAAGCATCCGTCATGTTGTAACCGCCGCTTTTGAAACCGCGTTTGACACTGCTATACACCATCGTTCCAGAATCATATGTATAATCAAGCGAGAACGATGGGCTCCATGAGTCCCAAGAATTAGAGGGCGACGCAGAAAAATCTAATGTAGGATCTGCGTGATCATACACATTGTCAAATTCTTTTTCTTCACTGCTGTAACGCAAACCCAGAGTTGTATTCAGCCGATCCGTTATTGAGTAGGTTCCTTGCCCAAAGAGCGCATACGCCTGTGTTTCGTTTTTGGAGTCTACGACAACAATTGTAGAGTTAATGGCAGTGTCAGATTCATGCTCTTCTTGCAAATAATATGCACCTGCCACCCATTTTAGCCTGTCACCTTGATATTGAAGACGCAGTTCTTCCGAGAGCATATTCTGCTGCTCTTCATACTCTGTCACCAGATACACCACATCGCTACCATCTGTATCTTCCTTTAACTTGAGATCTAGGTCTCTATACCCTGTCAGAGAAACCAAGGTTAATTCAGGAGATATTTTTCGCGTATACTCGATTGAGGCGCCATAGTTTTTGCTTTCTGTATAGGGGTCAACATCATTGACATTAACCGACCATGGATCACTAGGAACTATTGCTCCTGCTGCTAATGTACCTGCTGCACCATCCGAGTTCACAAGCGTCGTCTTATAAGCCGCTGGATTCCTATCAATATCTGAATAATCTGCCCTTAACACTAACTCGCTTTTGTCATCGAGCAAAAAGCGCAATGCCCCGCGAGTCGCTAAAGAGTCGTCATCCAATAAACCATCAACACCTGTTGCAGCAGTATTCTTGACGTAAGGATCGTGATCGGTCTTAACAACAGCTAAACGGCCTAGAACCTTATCCTCAGAAATTGTGCCGTTTATCATGCCGCCTACGCTGCGAAAACTATACGAGCCAACTTCTGCGAATAGCTTACCGCTAGACTCCGCTTCTGGTTTTTTAGTGATCAGGTTAATCGTACCGCCGGTAGAGTTTCGACCATACAAAGTACCTTGTGGCCCACGCAGTATTTCGACTCGTTCAACGTCGAGAAAGTCTTCAAGAATTGAGGTTGTTCTAGATTGGTAAACACCATCGACGTGAACGGTGACACTTGGGTCTGAACCAATAAAGTCCAGGTTACTACCAATACCACGCATGTAGAGCCGTGCAGACTAGCCATTATGTGTAAGGTTCAACCCCGGCGTTTGCATACGCAGGTCTTTGATATTTCCAATACCAGCATCGCTCATATCTTCTTCGGTGTAGGCCGAAATTGCTGCCGGTACTTCTTGGAGCTTCACCTCGCCTTCTTTGGTCCCCGTTACCGTCACATCCTTTAGTTTTAATGGCTGCTTTGCTTCTGTCGGCGAGTGTCCATCGGCCCAAGCCGTCGCTGACAATATAGAGCAAAGTAGAATGGAAGATGAGGTAAAAATCGGCTTGCGAGACATTTAAACTATTCTCTTAGATTTTTTCGCGACTACGTACTGGACATCCAGTAGATATCATTATTTCGTAGCTCGCTTTTTTATACTATTTATAGTCTTTTGACTATAGGATAGATCCGTAAAAATACCAGCCTCAAAGCGCTCTAGAATACTCACTACTATTTTTGTCCCACTGATGGAAATTCTGTGTTAACGTAGCACTTCGTTTCCCCAATATTATTTTCTATTTTCTGCGAAAAACGGATTTATGACTGCTATCGCCGCGATCGACCTTCAGGAAGCTTCTGAACACCCTCATATCCCAACGCTTTCCCAACTGAGTTTATGGGTTGATGCCGCTCTTAAAGCCTCACTTCATGATAGGAAAAAGCACGAACAAGAATATGAGCTTACCGTTCGTATTGTCGACAAGGAAGAAAGCCAATCATTGAATAGCCAGTATCGCGGCAAAGATAAACCCACTAATGTTTTGTCTTTTCCTTTCGAAGCGCCAGCCGAGATTGAGCTTAACCTTTTGGGCGATTTGGTAATCTGTGCCCCTGTGGTAGCAAAGGAAGCAGCGGAACAGTCGAAGCAAGAAATAGCTCACTGGGCTCATATGGTGGTTCATGGCACTTTGCACCTGCAGGGCTACGACCATATCGAGGACGATGAAGCAGATATGATGGAGGCGCTTGAGGTGAAAATTCTGGCTGAACTTGGCTTTCCAGACCCTTACACTGAGATCGTCGAAGATGATACTATTGCAAACCACGATACAGCATAGGATTCGCTAGAAAACGTTTATGAACGAAGATAACTCAAAACCTCCGAGTAGCCAGTCAGGCCATAGTAAAGCCAAGCAAGAACATAAAAATAGTTCAAAAGGCTGGTTTGAAAAACTCACCCAGGCTTTTTCAGATGAGCCTGCGTCGCTGCGCGATATTATGGATATTCTCCGTACCGCAGAAGACCGAAACGTTCTCGATGCTGACTCGCTCAGTATTATCGAAGGCGCGATGCAAGTCACCGACATGCAAGTTCGCGAAGTGATGATTCCCCGCTCCCAGATGATTACCGTACGCGCGACGCTTGAGCCTGAAGAGTATATGCATAGCATTATCGAGTCTGCTCACTCACGTTTTCCGGTTATTGGCGAGTCAACTGACGATATTATCGGTATTTTGCTTGCTAAAGATTTACTGCCCCTAGCGATAAAAGGACAACTTAGCAAAAACAAGATTTCTGAGGCTTTACGGCCAGCGACGGTTGTACCTGAGAGCAAGCGATTAAATCAGCTTCTTAAGGAGTTTAAGCAAAACCGTAATCATATGGCAATTGTTGCCGATGAGTATGGCGGTATTGCCGGGCTTGTAACGATTGAAGATATTCTTGAGCAGATCGTGGGCGAGATCGAAGATGAGCACGACATCGATGACGAAGCGTTAATTAAGCCTCTTACTGATGGCGAGTATAACGTAAAGGCCATCACCCCTATTGAT
>NZ_LWGA01000715.1:0-13450 GCF_001635235.1 Oleiphilus sp. HI0117
GTATTCTTGTAGCAAACAGCTGGTATTAAAAGATCAACAATGGGCTCTTGAGCCTGTTGGCTAGTGTTATTTCGGGCGGCTAAGATAGCGGTCCATTCAGTTTAAAGGCTTGTCAGTATCTTGTTTAGCTGGCAATTAGCAATAAAAGCATTGTGCTTTTTCTATGAGAAGAGAAGTTATGGGTAAGAATGTTGTCATTTTGGGCACCCAATGGGGTGACGAAGGCAAAGGTAAAATCGTTGACTTATTAACAGATCAGGTTGCGACGGTAGCGCGATTCCAGGGTGGCCATAATGCCGGTCATACACTGGTAATTGACGGGGAAAAGACAGTATTACATTTGATTCCTTCCGGAATTCTACGTGATAACGTTACTTGTCTGATTGGTAATGGCGTCGTGCTTGCTCCTGATGCTCTTATCAAGGAAATGACTGAACTTGAAGAAAAAGGTGTGCCGGTTAAGGAGCGCTTAAAGCTGAGTTTGGCTTGCCCATTAATTTTGCCTTATCACGTTGCGCTTGATCAAGCGCGAGAGATAGCGAAAGGTGCTGATAAGATCGGTACGACTGGTCGCGGAATCGGCCCAGCGTATGAAGATAAAGTTTCTCGTCGAGGTCTAAGGTTAGGTGACTTGGTTGATGCAGAAAACTTTGCTAAAAAGCTTAAAGAAATTATGGAATACCACAACTTTGTATTGGAAAACTTCTACAAAGTTGAGCCTGTAGATTATCAAAAGACGCTTGATGATGTGCTTGAGATGGCGAAGGTTCTTTTACCGATGGCGGTTGATGTCACGGACGAGCTTCACGCATACCGTAAAGCGGGTGAGAATATCTTGTTTGAGGGTGCCCAGGGCTCCTTGCTAGATATTGACCACGGTACCTACCCATTTGTAACATCTTCAAATACGACCGCAGGTGGCACGGCGACCGGTAGTGGTTTCGGTCCTATGTACCTTGATTACGTACTGGGTATTACTAAAGCTTATACAACTCGAGTTGGTTCTGGTCCATTCCCAACAGAGTTGTTTAATGATCAAGGTCGTCATCTTGCCGAGAAAGGCCATGAGTTTGGTGCAACCACTGGTCGTCCACGTCGTTGTGGTTGGTTTGACGCGGTTGGTTTACGTCATGCTATTCAGATCAATTCGGTGTCTGGTATTTGTTTGACCAAACTTGATGTACTAGATGGTCTTGAAGAGATTCAGGTTTGTGTAGGTTATAAGACTAAAGCGGGTGAAGAATTAACACGCCCACCGCTTGATGGTCGAGGTTATGAAGATCTGGAACCTGTATTTGAGTCGCTACCTGGTTGGTCAGAAAGCACTTTAGGTGTGCAGAAACTAGAAGACCTTCCTGAAAATGCTCGAAGCTATATCAAGTACATTGAAGAGAAGATTGAAGCGCCTGTTGATATTATTTCAACCGGCCCTGATCGTGTTGAGACGATTGTGCTGAGACATCCTTTCGACTGATTTAGCTAATCAATACTTAAAAAGCCTGATTGCTTTATGCTTTCAGGCTTTTTTTATGAGCGAGTGTTTTGAGTTGAGAGTGACTACAAGCTATTTTTTATTTGCAATGAAAGTCGCACGCAAAGGGGCAGGGTAGCCTTCAAGCGTTTTGCTCTGGTCTGTTGGGTCTAGGAAGTCCTTTAAGGATTGGAACTTCATCCAGTCCGTGCTTCGCTGCTCTTCAGTTGAGGTGATGTTGCTCTCTACACAGCGAATATTAGTGAAACCGGCTCGCCTTAGCCATAAGCTCAGGGTTTCTTTAGTTGGTAGATACCAGACGTTTCGCATCATGGCGTAACGATCCTCTGGCATTAGACTATAGCCTAGCTCACCTTCACAAATGAGCGTTTCCAGCACCAGTTCGCCGCCCTGGCGCAAGGTCCCCTTGAGCTCCAATAGGTGATCGATAGGTGAGCGGCGATGGTAAAGCACGCCCATTGAGAAAGTTGTGTCAAAGGCCTCTAGCTGTGGTGTCACATCTTCCATTCGTACTGGGAGCAAATGGATGGGTGCTTGAGGGCCACAATATTTCTTTAGAGTCTCGAACTGTAGTAAGAATAAAAAGTTCGGGTCGATCCCAATAACATTTTGTGCGCCTTCGCCCAACATACGCCAGCAGTGATAACCAGAACCGCAGCCTACATCGAGTATAATCCGGTTTTTTAAGGGGGTGATGTGGTCTTTGATACGTTCCCATTTCCAGTCTGATCGCCACTCCGTATCGATATGAACGCCGAATAAGTCATAGGGTCCTTTTCGCCAGGGTATTAAACCTCTAAGTGCTTGTTCAAGCTGTTTAAACGTATCACTATTTAGGCCTTCCTTGCTGTCGGCACCAACACGTGAAGCATCTAGATTGACGATGTCGGAGTTTAAAACTGGCAGAGAATGATAGGCCTCCAACCAACGCTTTAAGTCACCATGAGGCTTTTCTTGAAGCTTATGTTTGAGTAGGGGGATTAAAGTCTCCAACCAGGGTTCGAGCTTGTTGCTGCGCATGAAAGCAAATAAGTCGTCATAGAGAGGGTAGAAATCCATCGTTATACCTAAGCTGCTTTAATCGCTATCAGCGACATAAAGTTGAAACATTGATACCAAAGGTGGGAGTGAGTAAACCCGGCCTCTTTCAAACGCGCTTGATGGGCTTCTAGGGTGTCTGGCATTAGTACCTTTTCAAGGGCGCTTCGCTTTTGGCTCACTTCCAGTTCACTATAGCCGTTTGCGCGTTTAAACAACCAGTGCAGTTCTTCTAGCTCGCTTTGCTCATTTTGATTGTCAAAACAGATCTTTTCGGAAAGAATTAGTACGCCACCCGGCTCCATTGCAGCATAGATATCTTTGAGGAGTTTTAAGCGCAATGCAGGGTCAACAAACTGCAGGGTGAAATTTAACGTCACGACTGAGCAAGGTTGAAACGCCAGCTCTGTGATATCCTTACACACAAGTTCAACGGGAGTTTCTTCGTTATCTATTTTGATATAGTGGTTGCAGCGATCAAGCATCGACTCTGAGTTATCGACGGCGATGAGTTGGCAACTTTTGTCTCTTAAGCCATGGCGCATAGCAAGTGTTGATGCACCTAGGGAACAACCCAGGTCATAACATGCTGAATCGTTCTGAGCGTAGCGCTCAGTGATGAGACCGATCATCGGAATTATCGTGGTGTAACCGGGAACCGAGCGACGGATCATGTCAGGGAAAACTCGGGCAACTGCTTCGTCAAACTTGAAGTCGCCTACGCTATCAAGCGCTTGAGAAAAAATAGTGTCAGGTTTTTGTTCAGTCATTACTTGCTTACCAGTTCTCCACAGCGTACACCGCGATTTTTATAATCGACTAACAAACCCTGCATGCCATCATTTTTATCTGACTGGATAAATAAATAGCCTTGATGACAAACGGCTGTTTGGTTTGAAGGTTTGTGAGAAAGTCGGTATTCGCCTTGATCAAGTTTTTCTATAAAAATAGCTTTATATTCAGCGACAGGGTAGTCATCTTTTTGTTTGTTATGCTGAATGAGCCCATTTTGTTCCAAAGTGAAAAAGGTTACGAAAACTGTTATGAAAATGGCGATGACAAGTGTCGACTTTTTTACCTTGTCTTGCTCTTCTATTTCTTGATCGTTTGGTGCTTGTTCGTTCATTGTTTGTTCCAGTAATAATCTTAGCGGCCTAGTTTATGCGATGCGTGACTGAAGACAAGTCTTAGTAAGCTTGGAGCTTCAGTGGTGGTTCATCCAAAATTGATAGCTGCTCTCTCAGCTCAAGTATATGTGATGACCAATAGCGCTCGGTATTGAACCAAGGAAAGTGCATTGGAAATGCAGGGTCGGTCCAGCGACGTGATAACCAGGCAGCATAATGCATCATACGCAAAGTACGTAGGGTCTCGATAAGTTTGAGCTGGCGCGTATCAAACTCGCAGAACTCTTCATAGCCTTCAACCAGCTCGATCATTTGCTGGGTTTGTTGATGCCGGTCTCCTGAAAGCATCAACCATAGATCCTGAATTGCAGGGCCATTCAGGCAATCATCAAAATCGACAAAGTGTGCTTGGTCTTCACGCCAAAGAATATTGCCAATGTGGCAGTCGCCGTGAAGTTTAATCGGGTTGAATGGGCAGCTCTTCCATATATGTTGCATCTTATCAATCAGGTCTTGGCTTAAGGTTTCGTATGCCGGTCGAAGCGATCTGGATAGAAAGTCGTTGTCTAGCAAGAACTGTCTGCTCTTGATCGCCCAGTTTTCGATGCAAAAGTTTTGACGGTGCTTAAAGGTTTCTGCGTTACTGACCTGGTGTATTCGGCCGATGTTACAACCGATTCGGTAGAGTGTGTCGGGTATTTCAATCTCGGGTGCATATCCGCCTTGGCGCTTAAATAATGCAAAACGGAAATCTTGGTAATCGTGAAGTGTGCTGCCATTTATTAGCATCGGTGGGACGACAGATATGTCGTTTTCTAGCAAGCTTCTGGTAAATTCATGCTCTTCAAGAATGGCTTCAGTCGTCCAGCGTTGGGGGCGATAAAACTTAGCGATAATAGGCGTGCCATCTTCAATTCCTACCTGATAGACCCTGTTCTCATATGAGTTAAGGCTAAGGATGCGAGAGTCGCTAAATAGCCCGATTGACTCGACTGCGTCGAGTACGAAGTCGGGTGTAAGTTGTGCGTAAGGATGTTCGTTATCAGGTGAACTCAAGGTGTCTTGTCTCTTAGAGAATCGTCTAGGTTAAATACCGCTATTGTAGCATGGGAGGCTGCTTAGTGGCGGACTTAGTGTTGATATGCTTTCATGTGCTCTTTCAGTGCTTCCTGAGCTCGATAAAGGCGCATCTTAGTAGCACTTAGTTTTAGGTCACAGACTTCGGCCACTTCTTCGATGCGTAATTCTGCTGTGTAACGTAGGGTTAGAATTTCTCGTTCTTTAGGTGCTAATAATTGCATTGCGCTATCGAGGTCGCGTTTTGTGGTGTTGATGGTGCTTGTTCTTTCTTGGCTTGGATCATCTGTTAACATTGCTTGCAGTTCTCGGGTGCGTTTACGCTTGTCTGCAGCACTCAAGCAGGTATTCGTGGCAATTCTAGCGATCCAGGTTTTAAAACTGGAGCGACCCTCGAATTTGACTAGCGAGTGGAAAACTTTAAGCATGACTTCCTGCGATACATCATCAGCATCATCACGATTTCCGAGCATCTTCAGGCAAATATGAAAGACCAGCTTTTCGTATTTTCGAATAAGCTTTTCGTATGCACAGGTACGATAGGGCAGCTCTTCCTGTCCTTGGGTGACCCACTCATTGTCAGGGTCATTATTGGCAGGAAGAGCTACATGGTTGTGCTTGGTTTCTACGCTATTAAGCGTCATGCTAGTAATTGGTAAGCAGAGTTATTGCGATAGAATCTCCACTTGAGAATCAATTAGTTTACTGTTGGGGATTGTGATTTTGCGGCCGTCTTCAGTTTCTATAATCAGCGCAGTAGAGCAGATCTCAATTACTTCACCAGAAACGTTATCAACCTTAATTTTGTTACCCGGAACATATAGTTCACGAGCATAAACGCCTGCAACGACATTTCCGGCAACATGTTTTGTGCCTAAACCTAGTGCAAGTGCAACTGCTCCTGCAGCAGAGAGCAAAAAGATAATAACAACCTGGTTTAGCAAATCGGTTTCAATCTCTAGTTGGTTGATCGCCAGTGACACTACAATGATAACAATTAGCGCATAAATAATTCCGCCAATTGTACGTTCATAACCTAGGTTAATGCTGGCAAGTGAGGCCTCAATGGCAGTTCGCACAAGTCCTGCAATGAATAAACCGATCAAGGTTAGAATAAGAGCGCTAATCACTTTTGGTATATACAGCACGAAGTGATCAATGGTGGCGGAGACTCTATCCAGGCCTAAAGCATCTGAAGCAGAGATGATAAATGTGAGAAATACAAGCCAGTAAATTATCTTAGATAGCAGTATTGACGGCCCTGAGCTCATGCCTGCTTTCTTCAGTGCAACATCAATGCCCGCTGTTTCGGCTAAGCGGTCAAGGCCGATTTTTGAAAATAGCTTTGCTATGGTTCCGGCTAGAAATTTAGCGACAAAGTATCCACCTATCAGTAGGCCTAGTGCGGTGAGTAGGCTAGGTAAGAATTCAGCGATCTTAGCCCATAGTATCATCGGATCGGCTAGGGTTTCTTTCATTGCTTCGAGCATTACTAACTCCTGATAGGTCGCTTAGGTCTGTTGGTCAGACTGATTGTTCTTGGGAGCAAGTTGGTCACTATTTTTAAGTGCCAAGTTTGCGAACATCGGGGCAAACAACTCAGCCATGGTTACCCATATTTTGACCAGCGCAAAGCTCATCGTGTCGTGTTGACTTGTTTGGGTGCGTGTCTTCTGGAGTACCGATTTTATGTTGTCAGATTTTGGTTTTTCATCGGATTTGAACAGTGCGTCAAGATCGTCGAGGTCATCCATAGTGTTGGTCTCAATTTGAATTGATGAAATTACAGAAATTATGACATAAGTCGATAAAAGAAAGTCACAAAATAAAATTAAAAAATAAATTGTGACTTTTGGCTTTGTTAGGAGTCTATTTTGATGGAATTAAAACTAAAAGGTATTAGGAGATAAATAATGGAACAGCAACTACAGGATATTTGGAAGCAGGTAGAAGAGCCCGTCATGCTTTATGGAGGGCAGGTAGTATTAGCGATACTGTCTTTAATTATTGGCTGGTGGATTGTTAACAGGATTTCGTCGCTGGTAAATAGTAGTCTGCATAAGAATATGCCAGATGAAACGTTGGCAAAATTCTTCTCAAGCGGTGTCGAAATAGTTTTAAAAGTATTGCTCGTAATTAGTGTTGCCTCAATGGTCGGAATTGAAACGACATCGTTTGTAGCTGTGCTTGGTGCTGCGAGTTTGGCAGTGGGCCTTGCCTTACAAGGGAGTCTTTCTAACTTTGCGGGTGGTGTCATGATTCTAATATTCCGCCCAATACAGGTGGGTGAATACATTAGTGCACAAGGCCATGAAGGAACCGTCAAGGATATCGGTATATTTGTAACAACCTTACTGACCTTGGATGAGCGTATTATAATCGTGCCAAACGGGCCCTTGGCCAATGGTTCCATTACTAATTATTCCCGTAACGAAACACGCGCTGTTGAGATCGCGATCGGTATTAGTTACTCTGACAATATAAGAGAAGCAAAAGAAGCAATGGAATTAGTGTTGCGAACCGATCAGCGGGTGCTTGATAATAAAAATAATTTGGTAGGCGTATCGAATTTAGGTGACAGTTCGGTTGATTTTCTGGTTCGTGCTTTTGTTCGCTCGGAAGACTACTGGAGCTTTTACTTTGACGCGAGACCGTTACTTAAGCAAGCTGTTGAAGAAGCTGGTGCAACAATACCTTTCCCTCAGCGCGATATTCATTTGCTCAAAGAAAGTGCCTAAATATAGTTACATATACGAATTAATAGTTTTAGATAAATGAGAGTTCTGGAGAACTGATTATGAAGAAGAATTTACTACTTGCGGGTGTCCTTGCTGCTGGCGTATCAACTGCAACTGTCGCTGACGAATATCCAAATTTTGAGGCATTTTTAGGGGGGGCTTTTTACCACCATGATGACGACCGCTCATTTGATGACGCATTTAGCCTGGAAGGTGGTATTGAACTTCCTGTAAACGAAGTGATGTCTCTTGAAGCATGGTTATCTGCTTATGAGGTTGAAGGGAAATATAGTGGTGCTGAGCTTGATGCAGAGCGCATCAATCCCGGTCTGTTGTTCCATTTGAAGCGTGGTGATGTGCGTCCATTTATTTCTGCTGGTTTCAGTCATTTAGAATATGAAACAGAGGGTGGCGATGACCACAGTGAGTCATTGATCAATTTAGGTGTGGGTGTTAAAAAGTACTATGACTCAAACTTGATTCTTCGAGCTGAAGTGCTTGCGATGAATAGCCTGGATAACGAAGTGCTGGATGTTGGTGCTCGCTTAGCTGTTGGTTATGCATTTGGTCGTGATGTCGCGCCAGCAATGATGGTGGAAGCACCTGTCATCACTCCTGTTAAGCAAGTGGTTCAGAAGCAAGAGCCTGCTCCCGTTAAAGAGGAAGTTAAGCCAGCGCCAGTTCAAAAGGTAGTGATCAAAGATTCTGACAAAGATGGCGTAGCGGACAACATCGATAAGTGCGCGGGTACTAATGCTGCGTTTAAGGTCGATGCGTCGGGATGTCCCGTCATGCTGACAGAAACTGTTTCTATCCAGATGGATGTCAAGTTCCCGTCAAATAGCTCTATACTTTCTAAGGATAACTACCCGGAAATCGAGAAAGTTGCCGAGTTTATGCAGCAGTTTGAGAAAACTGTTGTGACCGTAGAAGGGCACTCTGATGATCGCGGTAATGATGCATACAACAAAGCTTTATCGCAGCGTCGTGCAGATTCTGTAAGTAAGGTTTTGACTGATAAGTTTGGTTTGCCTGCTGCTCGTGTTAAGTCTGTAGGTTTTGGTGAGGAGCAGCCTATTGCTGATAATGCTACATCTGAAGGTAGAGCGGCTAACCGTCGTGTTGTAGCGGTAGTTGAATCAAGTATTAAGAAGGCTGCGACTAAATAAGCGCTTAATCAATATCGGCCTCATGGTTTGAAGGCCGATCTCTATCTTAAACCGCTCTGCACCGAAAAGTGCAGGGCGGTTTTTTGTGAGTGAGGGATAGTTTTAATTCTTCAGAAGGCGTTTTGAGTTAATATTTTTAGATCGAAGCGCTAACTGCCTAGCAAATGCGACAAAAGCGCATGGAATTGTATGAGATTCCTTGGTAAGTTTGCGCCTTAAAAGTAACGGGAATTGCATTAACAGTTAATCAGCGTCACCGAAGTTTGTACGAACGTATCAAGTTCTTTCCAATTATAATCTACGTGAGTTGTGGTGCGCGATTTAAGGATAGCCGAAACATGAACTTTAAAATCATACTTGCCTTATTGGCTTGCTTTTTAGCTCACCCCGTGAGTGCAGAATTTATTCGAGATGGTGAATTATATCTTGGTGCAGCAGGGTATTTGTTCGACTCAGATCGCAATCTTGAGGAAGGGCTTAGCTTTGAAGCTGGGTTTGAGCGACCATTAAGTAGTGACTTATCCTGGGACCTGTGGTTTTCCATGTATAACGCTGATGGCAAAAGGGGAGGTCCTGATAGCCGGACTAAACGTTTGTCTCCAGGCGTGCTCTATCACCTGAATGAGGGTAACACCCGAGCTTTCTTATCGGCGGGCATGGGCCATCAGAAGTTTGACTTGAAAAGTAGCAGCAAAGTAAAAGAAACTGCAATTCACTTGGGCTTAGGAGTAAAGGCCTATCAGGATACCAACTATATTTTTCGTGGTGAACTGTTAGCTTTGCATGGTGCCGATCATGAGCAAACAGACTTAGGTGTCAGAATGACTTTGGGTTATTCATTTGGTCGAGAGTTTATTCGAGAGGCTCCAGAGCCTGAACCAGAGCCAATTCCGGAACCAGAGCCGGAACCGGAGCCAGAGCCCGAACCAGAACCCGAACCAATACCGGAGCCTGAGCCTGAGCCTGAGCCAGAACCAACTGATGAAGATTTAGATGGTGTATTCGATGATACTGATTTGTGCCCTGGTACAAACCCATCATTCCGTGTAGATGAAACGGGTTGTGCCGTCATGTTGACCAAGCAGGTTGCAATTACCATGGATATTAAGTTTGCAGCGAAAAGTGATGAGTTAACGCTAGAATACTACCCGGAAGTTAAGAAGATCGCAGACTTTATGAAAGAAGTCGTATCAACGACTTTGACGGTGGAGGGACACACGGATTACCAAGGCAGTCGTCGGTACAATCTGAAGCTATCTCAACGTAGAGCTGAGTCTGTTAGGCGAGTATTGGTTGACGAGTTCGGCATCGCTGAAGAGCGAGTTGCCGCAAAAGGCTTCGGTGAGGAGCAGCCGATTGCAGACAACGAGACTGAAGATGGGCGCGCTAAAAATAGGCGAGTGGTCGCAGTGCTTGAGGCTCAGGTGACCAAAGAAGCATTGCGTTAAGTCAGCTCTAGTCTTTAGAGCAATAGTATGAGGGTCTACATGGGTCGAAGTTTCGGTCTTGTAGGCCTTTTTTGTTTAATGTAGGGTCATAGCTGCTCGCTAAAGGAGTTAAGAGAAGAATTGTGAGGCGCAAATAGCGATGGAACAGTTTAATGTGGATTGCCTGGTGATCGGAGCTGGAGTTGTTGGTTTAGCAATAGCGAGGCGAATAGCTCTTGAGGGTCGGGAAGTTTTGCTCGTCGATAAAGAATCCAGCATTGGCACGCAGACTTCTTCACGCAATAGTGAAGTGATCCATGCAGGAATATATTACCCAAAAGGTTCCTTAAAAGCTCAGCTATGCGTGGCTGGGAAAGAAATGTTATATGACTATTGTGCTAAGCATCACCTTCCTTTCAAAGCTTGTGGAAAATTGATTGTTGCGACAAGTGATGATCAGATAGCTCGTCTTCAGGAAATTAAAAACCAAGCTCAACTTAATGGTGTAGACGATCTTCGCTTCATCGGTTCTGTAGAACTTAATAAGCTAGAGCAAGCGATAGTGGGTAAAGCAGCCTTATTGTCGCCTTCGACAGGCGTTTTGGATAGTCATGCCTATATGCTTCAATTGCAGGCTGATCTTGAGGCAAACGGTGGTCAGTGCGTGTTTAACTCAGAGCTCCAGATAACCGGGCAGGATGAGGGTGGAGTTGAGCTTACTCTCAATGGCGGGGAGGCTCTGATAAGAACGAAGTGCTGCATCAACTCTGCAGGTCTAAATGCTCAGCCTCTTGTTAATGATTCTCCAGCCATTTCTATTGCCGAGTTACCGAAAGCTTTCTTTGCCAAAGGAAGTTACTTTGCTTATAGCGGCGCAGCTCCTTTTGATCATTTAGTCTATCCGGTTCCTGAGCCGGGAGGTCTGGGTGTTCATCTTACGCTTGATATGCAGGGAGCTGCTAAATTTGGCCCGGATGTTGAGTGGCTGGACGTGACTGATGTTGAGCACATTGACTATAAGGTGGACCCGAAAAAACGGGAGCAGTTTTACGCAGAGGTGAGTAAATATTGGCCTGAAGTAGAGCTCGATAAAATGCATGCTGATTACTCCGGTGTCCGGCCTAAAATTGTCCCTCCCGGAAACATGGCAGCTGACTTTTCCATACAAGGGCCTGCTGATCATGGTGTAGCAGGCTTAGTAAACTTACTTGGAATTGAGTCGCCAGGTTTAACATCTTCTTTGGCTATTGCAGAGTATATTTACTCTATTCTGAAGAAAGAAAAACTATAACATTACTCTTTATGGCTATTTGCCTAGCTGGCTTTTGGTGTTCTGGCCAGACTCCAGATATCAACGCGACTCGCCCCTTTATCAAGGAGTAATTGGCTACATATTTCGCTGGTCGCTTTTGTGGTCACGACGTCATCAACTAACACAATGTGTTTGTCTTTGACTACTTGAGGGTTATCTATAGTAAAACATCCTTTGAGGTTTATTAGTCGCTGAACTTTGTTAAGACTTTTTTGGTCGGCGCTCATCTTGGATTTAACTATCAACTTTGTATTTACGGCTAACTTTTGATGTTTCCCTAACAGTACTGCTAACGATTCGGCTTGATTGAATCCGCGCTCTTTGAGTTTATCCCTGTGCAATGGAATGGGAACGATAAAGTCTGGTTGGGGAAGGTCCTTATGGTAGAGCTCTAGGTAACGACAAAACTCGAGACCTAAGCTCTTCAGCCAATATTGTTCTCCAGATGATTTAACTCTATAAATGATGCTATTGATCGGGAAGGAATAGTTGAATGGCGCCACACATGTCTTGAACGGGGGAGGACTGCTAAGGCATTCTCCACAGATAAGCTCTTTACAACTCTCGCTATTCATTGGAAGCGAGCATTGCTTGCAGAATGTAACATTCCATTCCAAGTCCGCTAAGCAAGATTTGCAAATCGCTGATTTATTTAGAGTTATGGCGTCGCATAGTAAGCAAGGGGATTGAAAAATAATATCCAGAGCATGCCAGTTGTTAACCAAAAAATGAAATTTGGTTGACAACTTTTTGGTGAAGCTTATCATTACACTCATCCTTAAGCGTTGATGTATAAAGTTGACGCATGTTTTACCATGGTTTTGCACACGAGAACATACTTATGAGCGTACGACACGATTGGACTGCTGCCGAAGTTCAGGCTTTATTCGACTTGCCGTTTAATGATTTGATGTTTAAAGCGCAAGTTGTGCATAGAGACAATTTCGATCCCAACGAAGTTCAAGTGAGTACTTTGCTGTCGATCAAGACGGGTGCTTGCCCTGAGGATTGTAAATATTGCCCGCAGAGCGGACATTACAATACTGGCCTGGAAAAAGAGCGCTTGCTACAGGTTGAAAAAGTACTAGAGAAAGCCAAAGAAGCAAAAGCAAAAGGAAGTAGTCGTTTCTGCATGGGGGCCGCTTGGAAACACCCGAGTGATAAAGACCTACCTTATGTATTAGAAATGGTTAAAGGTGTTAAAGATATGGGGCTTGAGACCTGTATGACCTTGGGTAAATTAACCCAGGATCAGGCCGACCAGCTGGGCGATGCAGGCCTGGATTATTACAACCATAATTTGGATACCTCTCCCGAATATTACGATAAGATTATTACCACTAGAAGCTATCAGGATCGACTGGATACACTGTCTCATGTTCGTGACGCAGGTATGAAAGTCTGTAGTGGCGGCATCGTTGGTATGGGTGAAAAGGCAACTGATCGTGTAGGACTTTTTGTGCAGTTAGCAAACTTGCCAGTTCATCCTGAAAGTGTCCCCATCAATATGCTGGTTAAAGTGAAGGGAACGCCACTTGAAAACGTTGACGACTTGGATAAGTTTGAATTTATTCGTTGTATTGCTGTTGCACGTATCATGATGCCTAAGAGTCATGTGCGCCTATCTGCAGGGCGGGAAGCGATGTCAGATGAGATGCAGTCAATGGCATTTATGGCTGGAGCAAACTCAATTTTCTATGGTGAGTGCCTGTTGACTACTCCTAACCCTGAGTCTCATAAAGATATGCAATTGTTCAAGCGTTTGGGCTTACGCCCTGAACAGCGCATTGAAAAGTCTGATGCCGATCAGGAAGCTCAACTAAATAAGGCGATTGACGCAGAAGCTAATAAGCATTTGTTTTACGAAGCGGCTTCCCCAGCTGGAAATGAACAATCTCAATCACTTGTTTAATTTCTGATGGTTCGCAACGAGTGGTCTGCTTAATCAAATTAGGCCACTGATCCTTTCTTCTGAGTAGATAGGTTTTGTTAGCTGTATAAGCAGTAATTGGTTTAGTTTATGTCTATTTTTGAAGACCTTTGGCAGCAAGAGATTGACGCTCTAAAAGC
>NZ_LWGA01000716.1:0-8079 GCF_001635235.1 Oleiphilus sp. HI0117
ATCTTACCGTTTTCCCTCTCAATGCTTATTAAAACTTCGACTGCTTCAAAATTAGAGTGGCTGCTTCTTGGTTTAGGGCTTCACTATATAGTAGTCTTTCAGTCTTTGTTGTTTCGGGTTGCTGGCTTAAAGCGTTTGCATTTAAGTCGCCCTGGCTTTGCTAGCGTCAAGGATGCACTAATAGATCTTATGAAAAAACTACTGCTTACTCTGATTCTTGTTCTTACGCCGGTACTGGCTTTTGCTGAATTCAAGTTGGAACACTTAGGGCTCGACGACTTAAGTGTGGAGGACTTCTCCTGGAAAAATATCTCTGACCTGGAGGGGTGGACGCCTCGTTATACCTATGTTGTTGATGATAACTTGATTGGCCGTACCCATTATATGGGAATGTCATTTTTTAAACGTCAGGGTGCAGCGCACGAAGGAATCACTTTACGAGGTGGTTTTGGGCATTTTGGTGAAAAGATTAACCTCAGTTACACCAGTGGCTTCTCTTTGATGGGAGTTGATATGGGCTTGTCTTATTTAATATTGGACAAGGATAATCTACGACAGCATGAGAACGAGATTGAAGGCTTAGGTCTAGAGCTAGGTTTGCGTTTTTGGGTGGTCCAGTTGATAGCCTTACATATGGATGAAACCTCTTATGTTTCTTTAGGTTATGGTTTTTAATGGTAGCCGATTCAAAAAAATGATCTTTTCGGTTTTCTATTAGGCAAAGAAAAAGCGCTCAAATGAGCGCTTTTTGAGAGATTATCTGACTTAGTCTTTCAATAACTCTTCAATATCATCTTCCGCTTCTGCAAGCTCAACTAACTCTTCGAAGAAAGATACCAGATTGATATCAATTGGCTTAGCAATGTCCACCGGGAACTGAGATAAAATTTCTTGCTTTTCTTGCTCGGCTTTAAACGCTTCATTTAAGTAGTCGGCCAAGTAAACGATGCTTGAATAAGCGGAATACTCTTCAAAGTCGTTAGGGGCAGCCTGTTGACGTATTCCATTTACAATTTCTGTTGGGAAGTTCCAGCGTTTGGCAAGTTCCGAGCCTGCTTGCGTGAAGTCATAGCCAAACTGGTTGTCTTGTAAGTCAATTCGATTAGCGCCTGATTCAACTAGCTTGTCAATTTTAACGGCAGACTCTTCATGATAAATATGAATTAGTAGCTCGCCGATGTTACGCATCATGCCGATTGTGAAGGCTGTTTCAGGGTCTGAGTCAGTGTGTTTAGCAATTAGCTTGCTGATGCTGGCAATCATGAAACTATCACGCCAGAACTGTTTTTTATCAAAGCCCGGGATGTCTTGGAAAGCACCAGTAATACCAGAGGCAACGACTAAGGTTTTCAGGGTATCGATGCCGAGCATCACAACTGCAGAGTCGATTGAGGCGATCTTACGTCCTGCACCATAGCGCGCGGAATTGGCTAGACGCATAATTTTGGCAGAAAGGACCTGGTCCATCTGTATTTTTTTTGAAATCTCATCAACATTGGAATGAGGATCATTAAACTGCTTGATCAGTTCTTGCACCACTTTCGGGATGTTGGGTAAATTTGGGCTTCCTTTAAATAGCGATTCTAAAGACATTCCTGTAACTCCTAAGCGTCAATTGCCTTTGTTTTATATTTGTTCTAATGAGTATAGAAAAAGCCCGCGATCGGTAAAGAATAGACTTGTGACTTTTTGTTTTTTATTGAGTTTTAGCGCATTGCTTGAGACAGCTCTTCTTTACCCACCAGGATTTTAAGTGTGGATGACTTAAATTCACGACGAAATAGAATAAAGACAATAAGGGTGCTGGCGACCATAAATACCCATGGGTTGATAAACCAGGTCAGCATGGCGATAGAGAAATAGTAAGTGCGTAAGCCACTATTAAAGTTGTTAGCGGCCATGGAGGCCATGGAAGCCATGCGTGAAGCAAGCGCCTCCCTCTCTTCATTACTGCAGTCTTCACTAGGGGTTGGCGCCCCGCCAACCATAATGGTTACAAAACCATATTGGCGTAAGCTCCAGGTAAACTTGAAGAAGGCATAGACAAAAACAAAAATTAACGTAATGACTTTGATCTCCCATTCCGAGCGATCGGTGGGGACTGCGAAGGGGAGCCCTTCTATGAGGTGTATTGCTTTTTCAGTTGAGCCTAAGATGGTTATTAAGCCAGCGAGAATAAGCATGGTCGTTGATGCAAAAAAAGAAACACCTTTTTCAAGGTTCGCAATTGCAGCATTGTCAGCGATTCTCATTTCTCTAGTCAGGACCCGGAGCATCCACTGAAACCGATACTGGTGAAGTTCGGATGCAAGGCTCGGAGAGTCTTCGGTGCTTCGGTAGCTTCGAGCACTGGCGTATTTCATATAGCCATTAAAGCAAACTAAAAACCAGATAATGGCTAGTAGGTTTAGCCAATTGTCGCTGATAAACAGCGTGAGGGTTGTCATAGAAGCTCCAAGCAGGGAAGTATATCGATTAGTGGTCAGATTGCTTAGGTCGTTTAAGCGCAGGGAGCAATTCTAAAGAACTAAGGTTCAGGGATCAATTTACAGAAAATTTTTAGCTTGGGTGCTTATTTATAATTGTTTGGTGATTTGAGAGCAATCACCCAAATGGGGGGAATTGTTGAAAATAATAACGGGGTCTAAGTTAGCGGTTGCGCTTCTTGAGCTCTGGTTTTGAGCTGTGAGAGGATTGGTTTGTAGAAACGTTTTCTGTAGCAAAAATAGTTTTTCAATAAACTTTGCTACAAAACATGAGAAATAAATATAACAAGCTCAATACATACTATTGGATTTAGATAATTCTTTATATGCGGTAAGAATTAGTAGTTCTGGTTTAGTGGTTCTGGTCTAGAAAAACTGAATGCGCATTATTTATAGTGCTAGAAGCTTTGGTTTAGAAAATAATTGGTTAAAAAATGTTCGTTTGTGATCTTGTAGAACCTTTTTTGATTGGTTTTTTGTCAAGCTAGTCTTAAGCGCTATTGAATAAAGCGACCCTGATTAATAAAAACAAATAATAGGCAAAACAATATGAAAGCTAAAAATAATAAATTTGGCCAAGCTAAAAGCTGGCTTTTACTCACGGCACTGATGGTCTTTAGTGCTCAAGCAAGTGCAATTTGTTGGTGGTGGCAGGATTGCGACGCCTACGAAACAAAATACCCTATCGTTCTAGTTCATGGTGTTTCGGGCTTTAGCGATATTTTAGGTATCGATTACTTTTATGGTGTTAAAAGTGCTCTTAAAGAACGTGGTGCCAAGGTTTATGCGCCGAATGTGACTGCATGGGATGATGCATACCAGCGTGGAGAAGACCTTATTGCAGCATTGGAAGATCTTCGTGCGGCGACGGGTGCGCAGAAATTCAACTTGATGGGCCACAGCTTGGGTGGGCCAACTGTACGCTATGCAGCGGGCGTAAGACCTGACTTGGTTGCTTCGGTAACGACTATCAATGCGGTGAACTTTGGTTCTGACTTCGCTGATGTTGCTCGCGGTATCGTTCCTGTTGGTGGTGGCCTTGAAGCATTGGTCGAAGGATCTCTTAATCTGCTTGGTAACGTAATTGATGCCTTGTCAGGCAACCCTGAGTATGCGCAGGATGCGTTGGCCTCAGTAACGTTCATGACATCGCCAGGCGCTAACCAGTTTAACGCTTTATTCCCGGATGGAAAGCCTAGCTCACGTTGTGGTGAAGGTGCATCTAAAGTAAATGGTATTCGTTACTACTCATGGGGTGGTGATGCGACATTTACCAATGCTTTAGATATTTCAGATGCGTTCTTGATGTTTACGGGTGCAACGATCAGTGGTGCGAACGATGGCTTGGTTGAACGTTGTGACCAGCATTGGGGAGATGTTATCGGTACGCGCTATAACATGAACCATATGGATGCAGTGAATCATGTCTTTGGTATTCACCATCTGTTTGAGACTGATCCTCTAACTTTATATAAGAATCAGGCATCACGCTTGAAGTCTGCTGGACTATAAGCCTTTTACAGCTCCTCTATGCTTTTAGGGGAGCTGTTTTCAGCAGCTAGCAGAACTTCTAACTTTCCAAGAGCATAAGGTATCGCTTGTCAATGACTCATCAAACCAAACTAATTAAAAGAAACTTTCTGTTGGGTGGTGCTGGCGTAGCAGCATTGGCGATGATTTTAAGTACTTTTGTATTTGATGAGGCTGCGCCGATTCATGCTAATCACCTCAGCTTACATCAAGACAATAAAATATCTCAGCTTGAGGCTAAGCCCTTGGCTAGTAATTTGGCGGAAGGTGCTCAGCTTATCAGTACGCTTGCATATGAGAGTCGACTAGGTGCATTGCCTGATTCGCTTCAAGGGACCCAGATGCAGCAAAGCTTGCAAGTAGATGAGCAGGGTAACTTACGTATCTCTAGCGATATCAAAAGAGTGTTTGATTATTTCCTGTCAACTATTGAAGAAGAAGAGTTGGATGTCGTGCTGGCTAGAATTGATGAATACTTGAGTTACTATTTGCAGGAGCCTGCACTGACTCAGTCGAAGCAGATCTTGGCTCAGTATATCTCTTTAAAACAGGCCTTATATGACTATGAACTCAGCCGCTCAGAGTCAATTAAAGGCATGATGGAGAACGGAGAGTTAATGGCCGATAAAGGTCGTTATGTCGCTTTATTAAGTGAGCAACTAAATGCTCTATCGGAGATGCGTGCACAATACCTGGACGCTGAGGTATATGAGGCGTTTTATGCTTCAGAAGAGGCTTATGATCAATACACTCTGGCTAGGCTAAGTATTGACGCAGAAAAAGGCTTGAGCGCTGAAGAAAAGGAACAGCGTTTAGCGCAAGTCGATGCTCAAGCACCTGCTGATATTATAGAGTCTCGTAGAGAAGCTCGTATCACTGACGAATTAAATTCCCGTGTTGCCCAAATAAAAGAAGAGGGCGGTGGGTATGAAGAAGTTAGAGCGGTCAGGGTTGAAATGTTTGGTGTTGAAGCAGCTGAACGTTTCGATACTTTGGATCAGGAACGTGCTCAATGGCAAGCGCGTATTGATAGTTTTCTGGATCAACGACAAGAAATCCTATTGATAGAAGGCTTGAGTGCTGAAGAGCGTCAGGCTCAAGTTGATACATTACGTGCCAGTCAATTTGACTCACGCGAGCAGATTCGAGTGAAAGTTTACGAGCGCAAAGCTGACGTTTAGCTCATCTATTCATTGAGCACTGAACTAACTTTGTGTAGCATCCTCTGTGTTTTAAACATGTGAGGTTGCCGTGCTTATCGAGCGTTTATTCTATATTCGCTGTTCTAGAAAATGAAACAGCTTTTCTTTGCCATGCCTATCGGCATGCGCTACATGATTCTTAGTGCGCTGGGCTTTGCTCTGATGGCTGCTTGCGTTAAAAAAGTCAGCTTGTTGGGTATACCTGTTTTGGAAATCGTTGCTGCGCGAGCTTTGGTTTCCGTGCTCCTGAGCTATGTCGATGTAAAACGTAAGCGCATTTCCCTTCTGGGCAATAATCGCCCCTTGTTAATGCTGCGCGGCGCAGTGGGAACGTTGGCGTTAGTGTGTGTATATTATTCTGTGACACATATGCCTTTGGCTGAAGCCACGGTTCTACAGTATTTACATCCGATTTTTACTGCCATTCTAGCGACTTTCTTTCTTAAGGAGCGATTGCAGTGGTCTCTTGTTATCAGTATCGGTTTTAGTTTTATTGGCTTATTGCTTGTCGCAAGACCTGCTTGGTTGTTTGGCGGAATAGGGACGGACATTGCCAGTTTTGCCTTGATGGCTGCGGTGTTAGGTGCTTTTGGGAGTGGTGTGGCCTATGTTATTGTCCGCAAGCTCAGTCAGACGGAAGACCCTTCCGTGATTGTATTCTACTTCCCTATGGTCGCTTTGCCATTTTCTCTCGTGTTATTGGGGGACGATTTTGTCTTGCCGACAATGGAAGCTTGTTCACTTTTACTTTTGGTCGGGATCTTTACACAGGTCGGGCAAATTGGCTTAACCAAGTCAATGCAAACGGAACCTGCAGGAAGGGCGACAGCGTTTTCTTATCTGCAGGTAGTTTTTTCAGCATTGCTAGGCTGGCTTGTTTTTAGTGAAGTACCAGACATCTGGGTGTGGCTGGGTGCTGGAGCGATACTGGCGGGCGCAATTATTAATATGCTGTCCAGACAGAAGTGAAGCAAACCGGGCGCTCTGATAGATGAGCACCCGTCTCGCTTAGTTAGTCTTATTGAGCAAAAAGGTGTTGAATTGTATTGTCAATTCGAGGCTCAAGTTGGCTGAACTCTTCTAGTGTCGGGCCAACCGAGTCATACCACTTTTGTAAGCTTGCGCTAAGTTGTTGCTCTCGGCTTAGGTTTTCACCTGATGAAGACATTCCTTCTGAAAGCCTGCTAACTTGTAGCTGCATGCGCAGCTCTTTGTCACTTTCCGGTGACTCGATACCTGCAGCGATCTCACAAGCTATACACAAAGAACGTGCCTCTTGAAGTGTCACGCAACGCTCGGGACTTACCGAACCAGCTTTGACAGAGATCCATAAAGTTTTAAGAGTATCTTCCTGAGCTTTAGGAAGCTCAAGTTGCGAGGCAAACTCATCATCAAGGTTCGCATCGGCCTGAGTATTATTGTGATAGACCTCTCTACAGAGCTTAGCCTTACGCTGTACTTCTTGCCAAGCTAATAGGTGCTGCCTGTTTTCTTGGCCAGCGATAAGTTGCTTAAGTTTTTTGAGTAAAGCTTCAAAACGATTTTGAATTTTTTCCAGAGCTTTGCCTTGTACTGAAGGTAGGGACTTATATTCTTTACGGTACTCGCTTAATCTGGCTTTGAGTTCGCTAAGGTTGGTATCGCTTAGGGAATCGAGTTCAGATTCGATACGAGATAGAAGCTCGTTCGCTGCGTTTGAAGCCTTATTCGCCTCTTCTTTCTTTTCATTGCGAACTTGGTCGCGGCGGGCAAATATCTGGTCGCAAATTGCGCGAAATGCTTGCCAAAGCTCTCTTTCTTTCTTATAAGGCGTGATGCCAACCTTTTGCCAGGCTTGTTGTAAGTCCTTTGCACTTTGTATGGCTTGTTCAAGGTTTTCAAGCTCTATAAGCGTCTGCGCCTGATCAATGATTTCTTGCTTCAAGGAGAGGTTCTTGTCTCTTTCTGTATCAAGTTTCTTATCAAAGGCTTTTAAGAGGGCATTGAACTGTTGTTGCATTGGCTTATTGGTTTTGAAATCAACCGGGTAGGCTTCTTTCCATTCAAGGCGAGCTTGTCTGTTAATTTTTTCAGCGCCTTTCCAGTCAGCGTTTTCCCAGTCATTGTTATCAATGAAGTTGCTTAACTCTGTGATGATTTGTTCGCGCTTTGCGGAGTTGTTCTTTTTAAGTTGATTCTGTTCGTCAAAAAAAGCATGGCAAGGTTCGTAAGCCTTGTCGGCCGCTTCTTTAAAGCGCTGCCATAACGATTGGTCTGAAGCACCACCCAAGGTTTTCCATTCCTTTTGCATTGCTTTGATTCGATCGGCTTTATCGCGTGGCTCGATATGTGTGTCGACGAGACGCTCCATTGATTCGCACAGCGCCAGTTGGCGAGGGTTTGATGCATAACCCTGCCAGTCGCGCAGGTCGTTCAACTGGTTAATTCTGAGGTTGAGCATGTTGTGATACTGGTCACTTTGCTTGCTTCCCAGCTTACTGATTTGTCGCTGGATATCTTTGAGTAAAGAGTTGGATTTTTTTAGCTGTTTATCTTCCAAAGACTTGTCGAGTTGCGTGACTAATTGGGAAATCTTGCTTTCAATCTCTTTAGTGTTCTCAGCGACCTGTTGCTTAATTTCAGCAGAATGCCCCAGCGCTTCATTGCTTTGGGAAATAACTTCTGGTTGTGCGTAATCTTTCGGCCAATTTACCTGCTTAAGAAGCTTACGAATTCTTTGGTTGAGCGTATCGAGTTGCGTGCTGTCTTTTTTACCCTGTTTGCTAAGTTCGTCGATCGATTCCTTTAGCTCGGGCTCAGCTTCTTTCAAGAGCGTAAGCGCTTTATAGTACTGACGAATCTCACTCATTAATACTTGATAG
>NZ_LWGA01000717.1:0-4629 GCF_001635235.1 Oleiphilus sp. HI0117
AGAACTAGGCTTTATTAAATTATAATGGATAAGATTTTTTTAGCGCTCGATTCAATACTAACCCGTTACGAAAATCTTTTTCATAATGCTAATGAACTCGGCTTACCCTCTTTTCAATGCGACCCGATCTGGCCCTCGCCTTGCGCAGTTAGTATCGTCAAAGACTGTCATTACTGGCGCCATAAGGAAAAGAGATCAGGGAATATCTTTGCAAGCCTTGAAGATGCGCTCGAGACCAAATTCCATCCCGATTTCCACGCCTTCTTCGAAAGCTACTGGGCGAACGGAATGCGTGTAGAGCACCCTTTAGTTGATTTTGCGTTAATACAAACGTGGAACGAAGAAGATCAGGAGCGTCTAAAAGAAAATATACTCGGACACTGTTTCGCGAAGCTTAAGAACAAACAGAGCTTAACGCTATTTATCGGCTGCACCGACAGCAATGAAGTTGTAAGTATTGAAAATCATAGCGGGAAAGTCATTTTAGAGCGCCCAGGTCGAAAAGATTATAAAGAGTTGGCTGACAACCTTGAAAGTTTCTTGCTAGCCCTCAACCCTACAGCACTCGAGTACAACTAAGGCGCCTTCATGTTAAGCCATGCTTCTTAGTAGCGCGGGAGCTTAACATTTTCAAACATTTCTTGAACGTCCTGACGATGCATATGGCGGTAGCATGCTTCCTCGACAACCTTCTGAGTAAGATGAGGTGCAAACTGTTGTAGGAACTCATACATAAAGCCGCGCATAAAGGTCCCCTTCCTGAATCCGATATTGGTAACACTTGCCTCAAACAGTCGGTCGGTATCAATCGCAGTCAAGCCGACATCTTTTTGAGTGTCGTAAGCCATGGATGCTACGATCCCGATACCCAAACCGAGTTTCACATAAGTTTTTATGACATCGGCATCGGACGCAGTAAAGACAATATTTGGAGATAATCCAGCCTCTGAAAAGGCAGCATCAAGCTTGGACCTCCCGGTAAACCCTTTCACATAGGTGACAATCGGGAATTCAGCTAGCTTGGCTAATGTTATATCACTATCTGAAGCAAGCGGGTGATTGTTAGGCACGATAACGATTCTATTCCAAGAATAGCAAGGCATCATGATTAAGTCTGGATGATGCTCGAGCGCCTCAGTCGCAATTGCGAAATCCACGGTGCCATCTGAGGCAAGTTCGGAAATTTGAGCAGGTGTTCCCTGGTGCATATGCAATGAAACATCGGGAAAGCTATTCATAAATCGACTAATTACCGTCGGCAGGACATAGCGCGCCTGTGTATGTGTAGTAGCAATCGACAAGTCACCTTTGTGCTCATTATTAAACTCCTGAGCAATTTTTTTAATACTTTCGACTTCTCCAAGCACATCGCCAACAACTTTCAGTATCGCTTCGCCTGCGGGTGTTATCCGTGTTAGGTGCTTACCACTACGAGAGAAAATCTCTACCCCCAGCTCGTCTTCTAGCAAACGAATCTGCTTACTTATACCGGGCTGAGAGGTGTATAAGCTTTGTGCAGTTGCAGAAACATTTAAGTCGTGATGAGCGACTTCCCATATATAACGGAGTTGTTGTAATTTCATTATTATCTCCAGACAGGATCGGGTTACACCAAAATGATATAAAGCTATAGCTAAATATTCTTATTGGAAATAAAAAAACTTAGCTATAGTATGAGAAATAGCATCAAATTGGTGCGCACAGCTTTGTTTAATGTGCTGTCTAAGTTCAATTTGGCTCGAAGTGTTATCAACAGCAAGGCCTCAAAAACGGCCATTTGATTAACTAAGCCTTGTATTTCCCTATCTATATTAGACCATAATCATGGAATTTCTTGCTTTAGGTGATTTTATTACGTACGTGCTTGCCGGAGCCGGTGTTGGTTTTGCGGTTGGGGTGACGGGTGTCGGTGGCGGGTCCTTAATGACGCCGCTTCTTATACTCTTCGGTTTCCCGACTCATATCGCCATTGGAACGGATCTAATTTATGCCGCCGCAACAAAGGCGAGCGGTGTAATTTCGCATGCGAAACAGTCTACTGTTAACTGGCAGATAGTATTTAGATTAGGCTTAGGCAGTATCCCGGCTTCACTTGTTACAGTCTACATGCTGAAGAACCACTTTGGTGATCCGTCCAGCTATCAACACATCTTATTAACTGTGCTTGGCTGTATGTTAATAATGACCGCCCTGGTAATTCTTATAAAACCTCGCCTTACCCGTTCATTTAATCTAAGCAGTAATGAGCGTCATAAGCTTAAAAAATACCAAGGCTTATTAACTGTATTTGCAGGGTTTATTCTCGGTATTTGTGTAACCCTAACGTCTGTTGGGGCTGGCGCATTTGGTGCAGCAGTTTTGATGATGCTTTATCCACGCTTAAACCCCGTTACTATCATCGGAACTGATATTGCCCACGCGGTACCGCTTACGCTCATAGCCGGGTTGGGACATATGCAGCTTGGTAATGTGGATTTCGTTCTTTTAATCTCCCTGCTAGTTGGGTCTATTCCTGCCATTCACTTTGGTTCAAAATTGAGCAAAAAACTACCAAGTGAAATATTGCAGCCAATATTAGCCAGCATCCTATTGATTATTGGGGTAAAATACGCGATCTTTTAGCCAATAACGCACAACACAAATACAGTTGAAGCTATGTCGCCAACATTTAATCTACTTAAAACAAAGTTCTTATCACCGCCATATAACCCAAGCAGTATTTTAAGAAAGCACCTACTAGAGCGGCTTGAGCTTCGGAGTGGCAGAAAGCTGGTGTTGGTTTCTGCACCTGCAGGCTATGGTAAGACAACCCTTGTTTCGCAGTGGCTACATCACAGTAAATCAAAACACTGCTGGCTATCACTTGATCAGAACGACAATCAGGCACTGAGATTTTGGCGTTATTTTCTTGGAGCGCTTCAAAGCTCTATTTCTGAATTCGGAGAAGAAGCACAGACACTGCTTCGGGACGATTCAGCTCACATTGAGGGCGCTGTCACTTCGATAATTAATGAGTTGAATGAATGGGCTAGCCATAATGAGCACCTTGATATTGTCTTAGATGACTTTCATAACATTGATAGTAAGGAATGCCTGAACCAGTTCGCCTACTTTGTCGATTTTCTGCCACCTTCTGTTCAAATTATCATCACATGCAGGTTCGAACCTTCGCTTCCGATCTCTCGTTGGAGTGTAAAAAACTGGGTAGACCAAATACAATCATCAGACTTGGCCTTCTCTATTGAAGAATCTAAAGCTTTTCTTCTTGATTATATGAATCTATCGTTAAGTGATGCGCAAGTAGACTCCTTGTTTGCATCCAGTGAGGGCTGGATAGCCGCATTACAACTTGCAGCGCTATCCGCCGTCTCCACTCCCAAGGCTGACCAGTCGCTCATATCTGTAGATAGGCTTCTTTCAGATGATAGGCATCTGAGCGAATATATTGTGAGTGAAATTCTCTCTCAACAGCCGCAAAATGTTTCAGACTTCTTATTGAGGTCTTCATGTTTACTCCGCTTAAACGCGCAGCTTTGCGACTCGATGCTTAATATCCAGGGTTCTGCGAAGATACTTGACCACCTTTATAGAGCAAACCTCTTCATTACCCCCTTAGATAATGAACATAGCTGGTACCGTTATCATGAGATGTTTAGAGAGTCGCTCCTTCGAAAAATTAAAGTAGAGCAACCAACACTTCTAGAAACATTGCAGAAAAGCGCTATTGAGTGGCTTGTCACGCATGAACAAGCCCATGAAGCGATAGAGCAAGTTGTTCAACTTCAAGATTGGGATCTTTTAATACAATTGCTTGAAAAAAATGGTAACAACCTAATACATGAAGGGCATCACTTACTCGTTTTAGAGTGGCTTCGAAAAGTACCCGAAAAGCTATTTAGCCAGTCTCCCCGCGCGATTATGCTTAAGATCTGGGCATTGTTCTTCAGTAACAAAATTGAAGTGATTGCCCCTTTGCTAGAAGAGCTGGAACTCCTTATTGATAAGCAACGCTTGCTTTGCATTGAAACTAGCGCAAGTGAATTAATTGACTTACATAGTGAGATCTCGCTTATTCGGGCCTATCTGGCTCGCAGCCAGTCAGACCTAAAGAGCGCAGGACAATTAACTAAAGATGTTCTGAAAGAGCTCGATACAACCAAGATGCCCCTTAAATCCGTCACCTATTACGGAATTGGTCTTGATAGCTTCGCTGTCGGTGACCTGGAGTCTGCGGAAGCTGCTTTGAGCGAAGCAATTGAGCATGGCAAGCGAGAGAAGAAATATACCACGGTGCTATCAAGCAGCGGCCTGCTTGGATGGATCTATTTTTACCAAGGTAATCTTGAAAAAGCGTTAGAAACCGGGATTATTAACCAACAATGGATCGATAGCTATCACGACAGCTCTCAACCTAGAATAATTTCTTGTTGGCAAAATAGTGCCTTGGCATTGATATATACAGAGAAAGCCGAATTTACTATCGCTCAGTCGTACATCAACCCCTTGCTACGACATTTGGAAATTGGGACAGAGCCAGGCCAGCACATAATCATTCAGTACACCCAAGCAATGCTTTATTTTGCACAGGGCAAATATGTCGATGCTATCGAATGCTTGGATGATGCATGG
>NZ_LWGA01000718.1:0-3722 GCF_001635235.1 Oleiphilus sp. HI0117
TGTTAGCGCATCATACAGCGTATCGCTAGTGTGGTGTTGATATTGTCTACTGATACCACTGAGCAAATTTCTGGCATAGATACTTTCTAATAGAGCCAAATTTTCCTGTGCAGACAAAGATATCGGCCTTTGCATAATCGCGGCATAACAGCCACTAGCATTATCACGTTGAAGACCAAGTTTGAGAAGCGAAAACTGATTCTTTGACCAGAAAGAAAGCAACTCGGTTGTCAGTCCAAATGCTGTAGTAAGACAATCAAGGTGTTTAGTTTTCGCGACTTGTAAAGCTTCTTCAATTAGTTGGCTACCGAGCCCTTGATTCTCGTATTCAGCGCGTACTGCAATACGCATTATACGCAATGAGTGTTGTTCCAGGTTTTTGATATCGCCAGAGAGGGTAGCAAGAGTCTGCGGAACTAAGTGGCCACGTAAGCGTCGCTTTCCTGCGAGGATCTCTTGTTGCAGAGTGCTTTCTAAAATCCCCCCTTCTCGTATTATCAGCATTGCTGAGATCAACTCACCTTGTTGCTCACTTTCTATATGATCTTTGAAACCACAAGCTAGCAACACACCGGGATGATCAAGTATAAGTCTTATATCGTCAGGGGAAGTTTGATAGTGAGCATTCACTAGCAATGAAATAACCTGCTCAAGGAGTTTAGGCTCGGAGGCTAGTTGCTGCTGTGAAGGCCAGAGCACGTTCATCTCTGTATGTTTGTTTTTTACACTACGTTTTTGGCTAAATGAATCGTCATTCAAGGATAAAAATAATAGCCGACTCATCCAATTTTCTAAGGGGTCATTCTCGGCCCAACGAACTGGCTGGCTTAGATGAATGCTTTTCCACTTGGGTGTTAGTAGGTCGAGTTGTTTCTTAAAACGAATTGCAAAGCCTTGACCATTGCCTTCGTAGCCATGGATGGTGCTTGAAAATACGATTCTAGAATAGTGCTTTAGTAGTTCACTCAATGTAGACGCTGGAATTCCGGCAGCTTCATCGATTAGCAGTAACTGGCACTCGGGCTTGGTAAGTAAGAGCTCATCAGGCGATATAAACTTCAGACAGTGAGAATAACTATCGTGGTTGCCACACTCATCTGTAATGTATTTTGAAAAGTGGAAGAATGCATTGGCACAAGCTCGTTTTGAGGGGGCTGTAATCAAAATAGATTTTTTATATTTGAGGGCCAACTTCGCCGCGGCAATGCCAAGCGCGCTGGTTTTGCCTCGTCCCCTATCGGCGGTGACGATCAGTGGCCGTCTACGGTGCCCTTCGACAACATGAGTGATTAGCTCAATTGCTTCGCGCTGGTCAGGTGTGGGTAGGGCCTGTACCTGAGTCGTCGCAGCCGCAGGAACAGCAGGAAGCTGAGACTGATTCTCTTGGCAAAATAGCAGACAATCCTGACTGTTAAAAAAGCTAATCAAACGCTGGAGAAAAAAGGTGTTTGTTTTAGATAACTCTGACTCGTCACTGCACATGCGGCGATAGTCTGGGTCAGGTGCTTTAGCCAAGTCAGCGAGAGGGGGCACCATGATGATAAATAAGCCTCCTCCGCGAACAAGTCCAGATGCTCCACCAAGTCCGTCCGGGCTTAAGCCATCGAAGCCATCCCAAAGCAACAGATTACAATCACCACCCAAGAGGCTTTTAACTTTATGTGCAGAAACAGACTTAAAGCCTTTAATAGGTTCGGAGGCGCTGATATAAATAGCCTCATTTATATCGCCGAAAAGCGAGTTGCTTTGAACCGTATCTAAACACCAATTCTTGTCGCCACTAAGCACTACGGGGTAGCGACAGAAAGACTGCTGGGCAGCGTCAAAAATATTGGAGAATAGCTTTTCAAGCATAGTGGCTTCTTAGTAAATAGGGCGATAAAGAATTTAAATGACCGGCAAGGACAAAAATTTAAGTAAACCTGTAATTTCAGAAGTATGTGTCTATGCTTGAACTAAAACAAGTCTTTGCATGTATCAGTGTCTTGACCTGTCATAGAGTAAGAGAGGAAGCGTTTTGAAAGAAAGTCAGAAACCGGGGAGAACGCAGTTCATTATGATGTTCTTTGCCTTTTCATTTGGCATGGTTCTAGCCAACCTCTTGGCTCAGAATGCTGCGCAGAAAGAAGTCGAAGAGCGCGCCCCTTTATTGGTTTATAAAGGCATTGATAAAAATCTCGAAGACCTGTCGCCAGAGTTTAAGGAACGTATTAGCAAGTTAGAGCGCGAGAGGCGCAGAACTCTCGAAATGGCCGCTTTGCAGATGCATATTTATCAGTATGCGAAAGATCATAAGGTGAGTGCTGAGCAGGCAGGCAAAACACTTTTTCCAAAGTCTGAATATGAAGTTGATAGTCAACGCGTGAGTGACTTTTATCATGCTAACCAGGAGCATATTGCCAAGCCTTTTTATCAAGTCGAGCAGGAAATTACGGCTCAGCTTGAATATCAAAGTGTGAAAAATCTAAAGGAGCAGTTGCTGGCATCGCTTCAAAAGAGTGGTGATTTGGCAATTCTTCCCAGTCAATAAGGTTTTTTAAACGATATTGGTCCATTGCAAGAGACCTTGGCTGGTTATCCTTTGTACGACCGACTATACTAGCGCCCGTTCAAATTTTGGGTATTGAATCTACGTTGTGAGCTATGTTGGACAAGTTATACCATAAGCAGAAGTTTGCTCAGGCAAGCATAGAGAGTATGTATCGAGTATTTACAGTACCCGAAGCACCAGACTCTACTCTTAGCCGTATTGATAAAGACGTTTCTAATAATCTTGCAGGATTTATGCAGGACCATATCGTCGCGGTCGAACATGATTTGCAAGAAATGGAAAAAGACTTTTCTGATCCCAGGATTCCTGAAAAGCCCATTTTTGTATCCGAACATACTCAATTTCTTCTAGATAAAATAGTTGCGCAGTCTGTTCACACCTCATCGCCTAGCTTCGTTGGTCATATGACCTCTGCTTTACCTTATTTCATGTTGCCGCTTTCCAAGATCATGATTGCGCTCAACCAGAACCTGGTAAAAACCGAAACCTCGAAAGCGTTTACGCCCCTAGAGAGACAGGTGCTCGGGATGTTGCACCGCCTGGTATACGCTGAAGACAGTGATTTTTATAGCAAGTGGATGCACGATGCAGGGCATGCATTGGGGGCAATGTGCTCAGGCGGCACCATTGCCAATATCACAGCTCTTTGGGCGGCTCGAAATTTAGCCTTTCCACCCGAAGGAAACTTCAAGGGCGTTGCCCATGAAGGCTTATTTCGAGCGATTAAGTACTATGGTTATGATGGTGCTGCAATCGTGGTCTCAAAAAGAGGGCATTACTCTTTTAGCAAAACAGCAGATATTATCGGCATAGGTCGAGATTACCTGGTTTCTGTAGAGACTGATGAGCATAACCGTATAGATCTGGAAGCCTTACGAGATACCTGCACTCGCTTGAAGAAAGAAAATATCTGCATAATTAGCGTGATTGGCATTGCCGGTACAACAGAGACAGGCAATATCGACCCTCTTGAAGAAGTGGCTGAAATCGCGCGCGAGTTTAAGGCTCACTTTCATGTCGATGCAGCCTGGGGTGGCCCGACATTATTTTCAAATGACTATCGCTCTTTATTAAAAGGCATCGAAAAAGCAGATTCTGTCACCCTGGATGCACACAAGCAGTTATATGTTCCGATGGGTAGTGGCTTGGTGGTGTTTAAGGACCCAAAGAA
>NZ_LWGA01000719.1:0-6683 GCF_001635235.1 Oleiphilus sp. HI0117
CTGTTAAGGAATGGAAGTACACCACCTGTGGTTATTGCTCGACTGGTTGCTCGATTGAAGTCGGTATCGATGAGGATGGAAAAGCGGTAGGAACCCGTGGTGATACCGGGGCAGATGTAAATCGTGGGAAGCTATGTATTAAAGGTATTTTTGAGCACCAACTATTTGATTCAGAGGGCCGCGGTGGTCAACCTCTGATGCGCGACAAATTCTATCAAGACTTTAAGCCTGCCAGCTGGGACCAAGCGCTCGATAAGACGGCCGCTGAATTCAAGCGAATCCAGGAAAAGTACGGCAAAGATTCTGTCGCTGTCGTCTCGACTGGGCAGATCTTCACTGAAGAATTTTATACTTTGGGTAAATTGGTGCGAGGTTGTATTGGTACCAATCATTATGATGGTAATACGACGCTTTGCATGGCTTCTGCCGTTTCAGGCTATAAGCGCTCTTTTGGTTCTGACGGACCTCCTGGTTGTTATGAGGACTTTGAGCATACGGAGTGCTTAATTGCCTGGGGCTCAAACCTGCCTGAGCAACACCCGATTATCTATTGGCGACTTAAAGAGGCCTTAGAGAAGCGAAAATTCCCGGTAATTGTTGTTGACCCTCGTGTAACCATGTTGGCGCAATTTGCTGATATTCACTTACCCATCACGCCTGGCACCGATGTGGTGCTCCAGAATAGTTTGATGCATGTGATTTTAGCTGAAGGTCTTGAAGACCGAGACTACATCAATGCAAATACCCAGGGCATAGAAGAAGTTGAAGCACTGGTTAAGGACTACGACCCGGTCAGTGCTTCAAAAATATGTGGTATTGATGAAGATACGATTCGTAATGTCGCGCGCTTGTATGCGAAAGCCGGTGCTGCAATGAGTATTTGGACGATGGGGATTAACCAGAGCACTCATGGTTCAGACGGCGTTGTCGGCATCAATAACTTGAACCTGATTACCGGAAATATCGGTAAGCCAGGTGGTACCAGCTTGTCTATTACAGGTCAGTGTAATGCTATGGGGACGCGTGAATGGTCTTCTTGTTCTGGCTTACCAGGCTACAGGGCTTTGGAAAATGAAGAGCATCGCCAGGAAATTGCTGATTTTTGGGGCATTGATGCTGACTTCTTTCCGACTAAGCGTGGGATGCAACAAACCGATATCTTCCCGGCAATTGAAACCGGCCAGATTAAATCCTTGTGGTTGATCGCGACTAACCCCATGACCTCGATGCCGCAAACTTCTCGAATTCGTAAGACGCTTGAGAAACTGGAGTTCTTGGTTGTTCAGGATAGTTACCGTGACGTTGAAACCAATCAATATTCTCATGTCTATCTTCCGGGTTCGGTTTGGGCAGAGAAGGAAGGTTGCTTCACTAATACAGAGCGACGTGTAAACCTCGTGCGTAAAGTGGTGGAGCCTTATGCCAACTCTAAGCCGGATTTCTGGATCTTTAACGAAATGGTCAAGCGTTTTGAGAATGGCCAGAAGATTAACTTCCCTGATACCACGGCAGAGGCCTTTGAAGAAATGCGCCAGCTATCGAAAGGTGATGGCAGAACCTTAGATATTTCAGGTATGACGCATGAAATACTGGAAGAAGCCAGAGGGATTCATTGGCCTTATCGCGAAGGAAATGACAGTGGCAAGGGCGACCCTCGTTTGTATACGGACGGTAAGTTCCAGACTAAGAGCAAGAAGGCGAACCTGATTCCTTTGCCGTATATCGAGAATAATGAAACACCTTGCGACAAGTACCCCTTCTGGATGAATAGTGGCCGGGTAGTGGAGCACTTCCATACCCGAACTAAGACCGGGAAGTTGGGTAACCTGAATAAGTTCAGCCCAACCCCCTACATGGAAATGAACCCTGACGCAGCTGCAGAGTTAGGCGTAGCGCATCAATCGTATGTGAGAATTGTTTCGCGCCGCGGTGATGCCGTGGTGATGGTACAGCTAACGCAGAGAGTTCCTAGAAATATGGTTTTCATTCCTTTTCACTTTCATGATTGTGTTAATCGTGTCTCGCTTGGTTTGCTTGACCCACACTCAAGGCAACCTGCCTTTAAGCAGTGTGCGATCAAGATAGAACCGGTCGACCAGTCGGTGGCTGGTCAATTAAATGCTGAGCGAAGAGGATATTAATATGCTGAATTTATTAGTAAAAGTTCGTGACCGCTTGGACCAGATCGGTGTGCCGAACGAAGAAAAGAACACCAACGAAAGACCGACTTTTACCTTCAGGGATAACGAGCAAGGCTATGCAAAGCTGTATGATCCTAAGGTGAAGAAGAACGAAAGCGAAGAAAACCGCTATGGGCAGAAGATTGACTTATTGGATCTGACCGAAGGCGCGTTCGAGCAGGGGCGATCGATGCAGATCAATGAAAACCCCTCTGTAGGTTGCAACCCTAATCGAAACAAGCAGCACGGATTTCACTTTACCGCTGACAACTGTATCGGTTGCCATGCCTGCGAAGCCGCTTGTAGTGAAAAGAATGAAAATCCGGCTCACTTGGCTTTCCGCTCGGTTGGTTATGTAGAAGGGGGTTCCTACCCTGACTATAAGCGCATGAACATATCAATGGCGTGTAACCATTGTGACGACCCGGTTTGTTTGAAGGGCTGTCCAACAAAGGCTTATACCAAGCATACTGAATATGGTGCGGTACTCCAGGATCCTGATACCTGCTTTGGTTGTGGTTACTGTACTTGGGTTTGTCCTTATAACGCACCACAGCTTGACCCGGTTAAAGGTCAGGTATCGAAGTGTAATATGTGTGTTGACCGCTTAGAAGTAGGCTTGAAGCCAGCCTGTGTTTCGGCCTGTTTGGGTAATGCATTGAACTTTGGTGTTATTGAAGATACGCCAGAAAATAGAGAGCAGACTGAGGCGAGTATCCCTGGCTTCCCTGACCCATCAATTACGCAACCTAATATTCGTTTCCAGCAGATCAAAACTCTACCGGAAGAGATGACGCGAACAGATGTTCAGCCTCTTAAGTACCATAAGCAAGAAGATGGAAGTTATCGTTCAGTTGTAAATGAGAAAGCAGGTAAAGAGCGATCTTGGAATTTGAAGCGTCTAAGTTCGCGAGAAAATCCTTTGGTTATGTTCACCTTGTCGACTCAAGCAGTGATCGGTGCCTTTATGATTTTGCTGTTGGGGCCGTCTATCTTCCCTGAAGCCTTTGCATTTTTAGATCAAAGTGCGATGAAGTATCCATTATTGGGTGCGATGATTTTTGTTCAGGCTTTGGGTTTATTCCTTTCTACGCTGCACCTGGGTAAGCCTTTGCGTTTCTACCGTGGGTTTAATAACTTGCGTTGGTCACCACTTAGTCGGGAAGCCTTGGGTATCGCCATGTTCTTCGCGGGCCTATGTGGCTATACCGTGTTGTCTGCGATCAATGAATGGTTGCAGTTGGGTATCCTAGATTTGCTGATATCTATTGCGGGTGGTTTTGCGGTGATCTCTGCTTTGATAGGTTTGTACTTCATGCACTGTATCTATCGAATTAAAGCTCGCCCGTTCTGGAATCATTGGCAGGTATTGACCAGCTTCTTTGGCAGTATGTTTAGTGTCGGCGGAATTGTTTTTGCCGTGTTTGCTTGTATTGCTTATTCGCTTAAAGATTTAAGCTTTGCACCACTTCTGAGTGTCTTGTCTGGTCTTTATTGGCTTGCTGGTTGAGTCAATAGGTCTTGTTGCTCATGCTCGTTACCTGAATACTGAACAGGGAGAGGGCGCAGCAGCGCACTACATTCAGTGGACGACGTTTGGCAATACTTACTTGGCGAGAAACGTCAGCTTAGTGCTTGGCTTGCTTATCTCTGCAGTCTTCTTTATCTGGGCGCCTACCGGTATTTCAGCTGCACTGATTGGTATCGCTGCGGGGCTTGGCATGATCATTATGTTGTTAGTTGGTCGTGCACTCTTCTATATATTGGTTGTACCTACAACCATGCCAGGGGCTTTCTTCTGGAAGAACAAAGGGTTTGAAGAACATGCCAGAGACATTGGTTTGGCAGAAATGCCTCAGGTGGGTGTTGTACCTGACCTACACTAATCGCAGGTGACTAAAGAGAAGGCTGCTTTCGAAAGAAAGTGGCCTTATTGCCAATAGAATTTAGTGCGTGCTTAGTCATCAATGAGTAAAAGAGGCAGGATAAACGAAGAAGCTAAAGTGAATCAGGTTAATGCTAAAGTGAAGCAGGATAGCAAGTAGCAGAGAATTGCTTCGCTGGTAACTCCATGCGTAGAGTAAACCCGCGGCAAAGATTAGGCTGAGCCTCTCTATCGCCCCGGGCCCTGTATGGAAGTGAGCAAGAGTGAACAGAAGGGATGAGCCAATAATGGCGGCGCTGGCTGTAGACGATTTTAGGAATATAAAGCGCTGAATGATTAGCCTGAAGAACGCTTCTTCAGCGATGCAGGTCACAAACAGATTAATAAAAATAAAGGCGAAAGTCAGCTGGCCGAATTTAAAATCTGTATTGACGCCCAAAATGTAGCCGATCAGAAAAATCCCAAACATAGCGAAGCCGACCTTGGCGAATAGCTCGGGCTTTATGTTGGTTTCGTTCTTCAGGTTTGAAGGGCTCCTATTGCTGACCCAGTAGCGAAAGCAAAATAAGATGAATACTGCGCCCAAGGCTTTATCAAGGTGAGCACTTAGGGTGTAAGGAATGCTTGAGTTACCAAGTAAGGCCGGGCCGAAGACCGTGGTTTTAGTAAAGCCGGGAACAAGGTGTAAGGCTAGCATCAAGGGCACAAGGCTTAAAAATATCCAGGCGAAGGTTTTTATTGGTAAATGCTTTGATTGAACCTGACTAATGATCAGCGTGGCGAAAACAAGGAAAGCAGCAGTTCGCCAATCGATAACTTGTGTTTGCCAGCTTGTAATCAGCAAGATTACGAATAAGGGTAAACTTAGGCCTAGGCTAGGCGGCTTGCCGGGTTTGAGCAATAAGCTGATTAGTAGTGTGTAGACAGAAAAGCTGGGAAGTAATTCGAGTGGCAGTTGAATATCCATATTGCTATATATTTACAATTGTAAATCCAGTTTACTAAAGTCGAAAAAAAAGACCGGAAATATACCGGTCTTTTTTGAGTATGAGCGATATCAAGTGTTTTTAGAAGTCTTCCCACTCATCGTCTTCTGAAAACGAAGCTGCACCGTTATCCTCTTGCGCAGCACTGCTTGCCTGGTAGGTGATGACAGGTTCTTCTGTGGGCTCTGGTGCACTGTAACTTGCTGCAGGTGTTGACGGAGCTGAAGCGAAGGAGGGAGAAGAACTATGCGAGCTCTGCGAAGCATCTAAGCGGAAGAAGGCAATCAGGCGATTCATGTTGCTCGCTTCTTCAGACATTGAACGGCTTGCAGCAGAGGTTTGCTCAACCAAAGCCGCGTTCTGCTGAGTCATTTCGTCCATTTGCGCAACGGCCTGATTGATTTGACTGATACCGCTATTTTGTTCGATTGCTGCAGTGTTGACGTCATTGATCATCTTGGCAACGCGATCAACTGACTGGACGATGTCATTGAGCATTTGCCCAGACTGGTTAACCATGGCTGAGCCAGATTCTACCTTGTTTACACTGTCACGAATCAAGTCTTTGATTTCCTTCGCCGCGGCAGCAGAACGTTGCGACAAGGTTCGAACCTCTCCCGCTACGACGGCAAAACCACGCCCTTGCTCACCGGCTCTTGCTGCTTCAACCGCAGCATTCAAAGCGAGTAGATTGGTTTGGAAGGCAATTTCATCGATCACGCCAATAATGTCGTTGATTTTGTTGCTAGATTCCATGATCTCACGCATCGCACCCACGGCACCTTGAACCACTTCACCCCCTTGTTCCGCTTTACGCTTCGCATCGCTTGCCATAGCATTTGATTCGGAGGCGTTTTCTGAGGTTTGTTTTACGGTAGCTGTTATCTGCTCCATGCTGGAAGCTGTTTCTTCCAGTGAGCTGGCTTGCGACTCGGTACGTCGACTTAAGTCATCGGAGCCCTCGGCGACTTCTTGTGATGAGGTACGAACAGTTTCTGATGCGATTTGAATGCGTGTTAGCACTTCACTTAGCTTGGTAACGCTGTTATTTGCATTGTTTTTGATAGCAAGTAACTCGCCCTTGTAATTGTTTTCGATGCTCTTTGTGAGGTCACCTTCAGACATTGCTTCAAAAATAACACCGACTTCACTGACAAACTCGGATGTCTTGTCCATTAGTGAGTTTAAGCCATTACTGAGGTTTTCGAAGAAGCCGCTTTTACCTGTTAGGTCAATTCGTTGTCGAAGGTCTCCATCGTTGGCGGCATTTATCAAACTGTTAATTTCACCTTCTAGCGCAACCTCATCAGTTCTATCTGACCATTCAACGACGGTACCCAAGCGAGTTTGGTCTTCGCCATATATAGGTGTCGCAGTTAGGCCAAAGGTACGTACACCGACCTTAATTTCAGTTTGATATGTACTGGTCAGACGCTCAAGCATACTGCGTTGGTGTGCAGGGTTTTTGTGGAAAACATCGATGTTGTTGCCAACAAGGTTATTGGCATCAAAGTTTGGCAGCACTTTGCGTAAGTCTGCCTCAGCTACGCGCATCATATTCTGTACTGCTTTGTTCATATAATTGATGTTGTAATTTGCATCGGCCATCATCACATTGGTATTACAAACATC